>CAZHQU010000159.1:0-4845 GCA_964534245.1 uncultured Coprobacillus sp. | reverse complement strand
CCCTAAAATGAAAGATTATATTTTTGGCGAAAGAAATGGTATTTATATCATTGACTTAGACAAAACTGTTAACAAAGTTGAAGAAGCTTATAAAGCATTATTCAGTATTGTACAAAACAATGGATCTGTTATCTTCGTTGGTACAAGAAAACAAACTCAAGATGTAATTAAAGAAGAAGCATTACGTGCTGAATCTTATTATGTTGACCAAAGATGGTTAGGTGGAACTTTAACTAATAATAAAACTATTAGAAAATCTATCCAACGTTTAAATGAAATTGAAAAAATGGAAGAAGATGGAATTTTTGAAGTTTTACCAAAGAAAGAAGTTGCTGGTCTATTAAAAGAAAAAGAAAGATTAGTTAAATATTTTAGTGGTATTAGAAATATGGTTAAATTACCAGATGCTATGGTAGTTGTTGACCCTAAAACTGAACACAATGCAGTTGCTGAAGCACATCGTTTACACATTCCTGTATTCGGTTTAGTAGATACTAACTGTGATCCAGATGATGTTGACTATGTTATCCCTGCAAATGATGACGCTATTCGTTCTGTTAAATTAATCGTTGCTACAATGGCTAACGCTGTTGTTGAAGCAAAAGGTGGTACTCCAATCGTTGTTGAATTCACTGATGAACCAGCTCCTGAAGAAAGACCACAACGTCATCCTTATAACAGAAATAAAGGTTACAACCAAAGAAGAGAAGCTAAACCAAGACATAATGGTGATAACAAACCTAGAGCTCCAAGAGCACCTAAAGCTGATGCTCCAAAAGCAGAAGCTCCAAAAGCAGAAGCTCCAAAAGCTGAATAATTTTAATTGCTAATTAAATTATAAAACTATAAAAATTAAATATAAATAAAAAGGAGATATATAAATGATTAATGCTGCAATGATCAAAGAATTACGTGAAGTTACTGGCGCTGGTATGCTTGACTGTAAAAAAGCATTACAAGAAACAAATGGTAACATGGATGAAGCTGTAAAATGGCTTAGAGAAAAAGGAATTATGAAAGCAGCTAAGAAAGAAACTCGTATTGCTGCTGAAGGTTTATGTAAAGTTGCTGTTGATGGCAATTTCGCTACAGTATTCGAAGTAAATAGTGAAACTGACTTCGTTGCTAAAAACCAAAAATTCTTAGATTTAGTTGACCAAATCGCTAAAGCAATCTTAGCTGGTAAAGCTAAAAATGATGAAGAAGCAAATGAATGCGAATATGAAGGCGTTAAAGTTAAAGACTTAGTAGTTAACGCTGTTGCTACAATCGGTGAAAAAATCACTTTAAGAAGAGTTAATTCATATGAAAAAACTGATAGCCAAGTATTTGGTGCATATACTCATATGAATGGTAAAATCGTTGTTTTATCAGTTCTTGATGGTGGATCTGAAGAAGTTGCTAAAGATGTTTGTATGCATGTAGCTGCTATGAATCCTAAATATATTGACAAAACATATGTTGATGCTGAATTCTTAGCTAACGAAACTGAAATCTTAAAACAAGAAACTTTAAACGAAGGTAAACCTGCTGCAATCGTTGACAAAATCGTTGCTGGTAAAGTTCAAAAAATGCTTAAAGGTATTTGTTTAGTTGATCAACCATTCGTTAAGAACGAAGATGTTACAGTTGGCCAATATGTTGAAAATAACAAAGCTACAATTAAATATTACATCCGTCTTGGTGTAGGTGAAGGCATCGAAAAGAGAAAAGACGATTTTGCTGCTGAAGTAATGGCTGCAGTTAATAGTAAAAAATAAAAACCACTGGCACGGATAATTTCGTGCCTTTTATTGTCTAAAAAAATTCAAGGAGAAGAAAAGTAAAATTATGAAAAAAGGTATTGTTTTAAAAATTAGTGGAGAAGCATTAGCTGGAGAAAACGGAATTGGTATCGATCATAATAAAGTGTTAGAAATTGCCAAAGAAATCAAAGAATTATATGAAGTTGGTGGAATAGAATTATCAGTTGTTGTAGGTGCTGGTAATATATTCAGAGGCAGAGATGCAATTAAAGTTGGAATGAACCGTTCAAATGCTGATTATATGGGCATGCTTGCTACAATTCTAAATGCATTATCAATTCAAAGCGCATTAGAATCATTAGGATTAGACACAAGAGTAATGACGTCTTTATCTATCCCACAAGTTGCGGAACCATATATTAGACGTAAAGCTTTATCTCATTTAGAAAAAGATAGAGTAATTATATTCGGTGGTGGAAACGGAATACCTTTCTTCTCAACAGATACAACAGCTGCATTAAGAGCTGCAGAACTTGGTGCATCATTAATCCTAATGGCAAAGAATGGTGTAGATGGAGTTTATGATAAAGATCCTAGAAAGAATAAAGATGCTAAGAGATTTACTAATTTAACTCATCAAGATTTATTAGAAAAGAACTTACAAGTTATGGACTTAACAGCTGCTACTTTATGTGCAGAAAATAACGTAGATATTTATGTATTCGATATGAATAAAAAAGGCAACATCTCAAAAGCTGCAAAAGATTTCTCATTCGGTACATTAATTTCTAGTAAATAATATGCAAAACGTAATAATTATATAGACAAAATCATATAGACAAAATCATATAAATGAATTATATAAATGAAAATATATAAATGAAAATATATAAATGAAAATATATAAATGAAAATATAGAAAGGAAATTATTAATATGCCAGAAACAATTATTTTAATGGGCGAAGAAAGAATGGAAAAGACTATTGAGTCTTTAAAGAAAGATTTAAGTTTAATTCGTACGGGTAGAGCTAATCCAGCTGTTTTAAATGAAGTAAGAGTTAACTATTATGGTGTTCCTACTCCAATTAATCAAATGGCTTCAATTAGTGTTCCTGAAGCTCAATTAATCGTTATTAAACCTTTTGATAAGTCTCAATTAAAAGAAGTTGAAAAAGCTATTCAATTAGCAGATTTAAATTTAGTTCCTCAAAGTGATGGTACAGTGATTAGAATTAACTTCCCTGCATTAACAGAACAAAGACGTAAAGAAATCTGTAAAGATGTTAAGAAATTAGGTGAAGATGCTAAAGTGGCTTGTAGGAACATTAGAAGAGATTTAAATGATCAATTAAAGAAATTAGAAAAAAACAGTGAAATTTCTGAAGATCAATTAAATGACTATAATGAAGAAGTACAAAAATTAACTGACAAATTCACTGCAAAATGTGAAGAGTTATCGAAAGATAAAGAAAAACAAGTAATGCAAATCTAATTTGTTTTGACAAACTATTAAATATATACATAATATAAACAAAGCCCCTTTACTCTTTAATTAGTTTAAGGGGTCATTTTTAGGAAAGATTTATAAAAATGGTGAATTATGACAAAAGAAGAAAAACAATATAAAACGATGACCGAGGGAAGTACTAAAAAATTAGTATTTACATTAGGTCTTCCAGCAATGGTCAGTATGCTTGTTACAGCAATCTATAATATAGCTGATACATTATTTGTTGCGAAGATTGATACTGATGGTTTAGCTTCCGCAGCTGTAACAATTATATTCCCGCTAATGGCAATTATCCAGGCAATAGGATTTACATTTGGTATGGGGTCTGGTAGTTTAATATCATCTAAACTTGGTGAAAGAAAAGAAGATGAAGCTCAAAAAATTGGATCAAGTGCATTTTATATTTCATTATTTTTAGGATTATTGATAACGGTATTGTGTTTATTATTTTTAAATCCCTTACTTAGTTTGTTAGGAGCAACTTCAAAAGTATTACCATATGCAAAAGAATACGGAATATATATTATCCTAGGATTCCCAATTATGGCAGGTTCATTTGTAATGAATAATATTTTAAGAAGTGAAGGGAAAGCAAAATTCTCAATGATAGGCTTAACAGCTGGAGGAATTTTAAATATTATTTTAGATCCAATCTTTATATATACATTTGATATGGGTATTGCTGGAGCTGCAATAGCAACTGTAGTTAGTCAAGGTGTAAGTTTCTTGATTTTACTTTCAATGTTTGTATTTAAGAAAAGTATTATTAAATTGTCTTTTGATAAAATTGAAAAGAAATTAGATACATATTTACAAATACTAAAAGTTGGTTTTCCATCATTATGTAGACAAGGTTTAGCATCTATCGCTACGATTCTTCTTAACAATATGGCAGTTAAGTATGGAGATGAACAAGCTCAAGCCGCAATGGGTATAGTTAGTAAAATCGTAATGATTATATTCTCAATGGGATTAGGTATAGGACAAGGATATCAACCAGTTTGTGGGTACAACTATTTTGCGAAAAAATATGATAGAGTTAAAGAGGCAATGAAATTTACATTCATATTTGCTTTGTCAGTTATGACATTTGTATCATTTATATGTTTTATATTTTCAGATACAATAATAAGATGGTTTAATGAAAATGAAAAAATAGTTGAAATTGGTTCAAAAGCATTAAAGTTCCAATGTATATCAATGCCATTCTTAAGTGTCAATGTAGTAATCAATATGACATTACAATCAACAAGAAAGAATTTTATGGCTACAATTTTATCATGTTGTAGACAAGGATTATTCTATATTCCTATTGTATTATTATTACCATTAGTAATAGGTATTAATGGAGTAGTTTTAACTCAACCTATCGCTGATGTTTGTACATGTTTATTTAGCATTCCATTTTATTTTATATTTTTTAAAATATTAAAGAAAAATGAAGAAGAATTACAAATAGAAATGAATGAGTTGCAAAATTTATAAATATAAAGAGTTTGTGAACTAAAAGTCTGATCAATCAGGCTTTTTTTTCTGTCAATATCTTTTGAAAATGTCTTTAAAAAAACTAAACATTAGCATAATTTTCA
>CAZHQU010000158.1:0-4888 GCA_964534245.1 uncultured Coprobacillus sp. | reverse complement strand
AAATATGATATAATGTAAACATATAATTAGAAAAACCAAATAATTGTCACTTTTTTAATATATCAAATGTTTTATATTATATAGAATAAGTAATCAAATTAGTAGTAAACCAATAAATACAAATAAGAATAGGGGTGAACATATGACAAGTAGAATAAATAACAAATTAAAGAATAAAGCTTTTACCATTGTAGAACTTGTAATAGTAATTGCTGTAGTGGGGATATTAGCAGCCGTATTAATACCTACATTTAATAGTATTATCGATAAAGCAAACGAAAGCAAAGCTACTCAAGAAGTCACTAATGCTATGAAAGAGTTTATTACAATTGATCCTGAATTAGATTTAGATAATGTTTTAATCACATATTTAGATAAAGACTTACTTAATTTAAATGAAGAAATCGACCCAGAATACTCCTTCACTACAAGTGACAAAATATTAAATGAAAAAATACTATATATATTTGATTATGTTGATAGAACTCCTAAAATACTAGGATATGAAAATGTAACTTTATTAGAAGATAGATTAATCATTTCAGGGAGTATATATGAAAGATTAGATACATCTAAACTAAATAACTTTCCTGAACATATTAGAATTTTCCAAAAAAACACAAGTCAAAACGATCCAACTATTACACTAACAATAGACCCAAGATCTACTAATATAGAGCAAAGCGAAATCCTAAGAGTAGAAGGTATATACAATTATGGTGATACTGTTCAAATCAATCTAATACTAGAAGAAGGATATCTAGTAATATATGAAAACGAACAAAAAACAGCACATCTAGAGACTAATACATATACAATAACAATCACAAAAGATATAGTTATTAGAATCGAACATATTGATACTGCATTATATAGTCTTTTGCTATATGACAACTCATCAGAATGTCTTGAAAATGAATCAATATTAAATCAAGCTTACGCAATAGGCGATGAAATGACTTTAAGATTAAGTACAAGAAGTTTTAATAGCAACGATACAATCAGTATTTATATTAATGATGTCCTAATAAGCACATACCAAAAACATTATGATGAAAATGGAAATATAGATAATGTAATAAAATACACAATCACTGACGAAGTAATTCGAAGTGACTCATTATATTTGAAGCTAAGATTTGAAAAAGAAACAGATACATCATATATCGGATTTGATAATTTAATGTATGGAATAAGTGAAGTAAATGCTGAAGATGTACAAGAAATAAGAATGATAGATTATGACCAATTATCAAGTGGTGATTTAGATATAACTAATGGAATAAACTCATTACAATTTTGTAAATATATAACTAAAGAAAGTAATTATGAATATATCAAAAACTTCATGAAATATCTAAAGAATACAAAGTTAAATCTTTATTTAGTCGATAATACTGCAAATAATAATGAAGATACAGAATATTCAGCAGATAGTACTGTAGAACTAATACCAATTGGTCAAAAGACTAGATATGTAATAGTAACAGAAGAGGAAGTTTATGCAGTAGATATAAGAGAAAGTATATATTATTCATCTTCACAATTAACTTCATCACAATTTAATTCAGCAACATACAAACTAGAAGAATTACCAGAAACTTTTCCAGAGGAAGCAAAAGACGGATTTATGTTTGATGATTATGCTACAGATAGGAATGATTATCAAGCTAAAATATATACTGATATATATATAATAGGTCACTACGGAAGTCTAGATGAATTTGATGTAAGAAAAATGTTATTAAGTCAACAAGAGTATACTCATACAAATAATTATGATGAAATCAATCAACTATATTTTGAATATAACGAAATGACATTTGATATCTTACATGATAATCAAATATGTGTTAATTTCGATGATTACTACTCAATTAGATTAGATATTATCAATAACTTTACATTTGATGAATATAAGATTAATAAAGATGTGGAAGCGGTAAATGTAAATCTAATCGATGGAACTTATGTTGAAATAAGCGGATTTCATTCATATGCTGGAACAAACATTACATATATGAAATCTACTGAACTTACTAGAAACAAGTTATTAGAGCACATTAATATAAGTATACCTAATGATAAAAAATTAATTTTCCTTAAATTAAGAAATGCTGGAGTTGATTCAAGTGAAAGATATGAAGAGATATTACAGGATTTAAGTAGTATTACATTAGAAACTGATATAACAATAATGTATCAGCTTGTAGATATAGAAAGTGGAGATGATATAAACCCACTAGGTGCATACGATACAGTATACTTAGTATCACTAAATGGATTAAATCTTGCACCAGAAGGCAAAACTGCACTAACGTTATATCAACCACGACTTGTAATAAGTAGTGTTGGTAAAATATGTCAATTCATATATCACTGGCAAGACTTAAAAGAAACATTTGAAACAATAGCTAATCCTAGTGAAAGTAGTTCAATAGTTACATCATATGTAAAAGCAGAAGATTATTTTGATGAAAGCTTATTTGATGATTACTTTATATTATTAGTTTTAAGAAACGATAGTTTGTTATATACAGATTATTCTGATTTTAACTATACCTCAAATTATACAGACATAATTGCAGAAAGTAATCAAATAATTCTATCAAGTTATATATCTTCGATATGTTATTCACATGACTTTGTTATAATCCCAAAAGAAGATTTATATCAAGAAATCGCAGACGAAGAAATAACAAATTTAACTAACGCATTGGGAGAAGATGAATTATTAGAGCATATATATTTTAAATATGATGATTATTATGTATATTCTAGTTCACCATATATTTATCTTGATGTAGTGTATTATATCTTAGGCCATCAAATACTAGGATATACATTCTATGCTTATGAATATACAAATATAAAAGTCTATAAAGCTGGTGAAACACCTGAAATATTAGATATTGAAGATGTAAAAGAGGAAGAATGGTTTAAGAAAAATATTTGTTATATTCACTGTTCATATTACTCAAAGAATCCACACTTAAGAGACAATCTAAACACAGGAACATACTTAAACAGTTAAACAAAGTAAATATAACCAAAATAAAATATAGAATATACAAAAATATAGAAACAAGAAACTATAGAACTAACAAATTATAGAAATATATCTTAATTTAGGAGAGAGGTGAAGAAATGTTTATAAGATGTAATCATAAATATTTAAAAACTAAAAACAAAGCATTTACCAATAGTAAAGGTTTTACCATTGTAGAACTTGTAATAGTAATTGCTGTAGTGGGGATATTAGTAGCCGTACTTATACCAACATTTAATAGTATTATCGATAAAGCAAACGAAAGCAAAGCTACTCAAGAAGTAACTAATGCTATGAAAGAATATAGTACAATAGATTATGATATGAATATAGATGAAATAGTAATAACATACTCAGACGATGAAGAAATTAAATATATCTTTGGTTATGAGAATAGTGAATTATATATTATTGAATATTCATATTTATTAGATAATAATGAACTATATGTAATAGATAATAAATATGTTATTGTGGACACTTTAAAGTTAAAAAACTTTCCTGAAAATATTAAAATATATAAGCAAGATTTATCATATATCAAATACTCAGTCACAGTTTTCAATGAAGATT
Organism: uncultured Coprobacillus sp.; assembly: GCA_964534245.1. GTDB lineage: Bacteria > Bacillota_I > Bacilli_A > ML615J-28 > CAG-698 > CAG-698. Next base: position 1,266 of record CAZHQU010000158.1, on the reverse strand, counting down.
ATACTAAATATATTTCTAAATCTAATAAAGAAACATTAGAGAGAAAATATCTCCCAGGCGAAAAGGTTATAATAAATCCAATACCAATTAGTGATGGAGGATTAATTATTAAAATAAATGGAGAAGAAGTAATAGATTTAAAATATTATGATAATCCATTCAAATATGAATTTATAATGCCAAGTTATGATGTAGAAATAGAATTTATAAAATATGTAAATGACACAACTAATCCAGGTATATATGAAGAAATATCTTTTTCACAAATATATTCATTTATGGATACGATTGATTCAAATGATGTAACAGAAATATATTATATATCAAATCAAACATTGTATAATTTATCAACAGATTATTCAAGATGCATATATATAACTAATGATACAGAAGAAGGAAAGACATCAATTAATGAAATCATAAATTCATTAAAAACAACAACTTATATTTATGATAATAGTAATGAATACATACCAGAAGAAACAGGCCTTCCAAGAGAGAAATATGTAATATTAACAGGTGATAAAACATGTGAATTCTACTATGAAGAATATGTTACATATAATGGAAAATATTATAAGAACAATAATTATAAAAACTTATTTGGTGAAAATGCTCAAGAAGGTTATTCATTTATAAGAAACGATATGTTAATTACAGAATACCTAACTCCAGTGTATTATGATGGAAAAGAAAGTTTAAGTTATATAGATTTAAGAAGAATCATATTTACAGAATATGAATTTGATGAACCTGCTTCAGATAATAAATTTGATGAATCAGTACATACATCTTTTAAAGCTAGGTATGGTAGTGAAGGAGATATTGCTTCATATAAAATAGAAGATTCAAAAGTTTTTAGTCATATAACAAGCAAGTACTACATAGTAAGTGATTATACTTTTGATGATGTGAAGAAAACTTATACAATAACTTTAAGACAAGAAGGATACAGTAGTAAATATATAAAATACTCTGAAAATCAAGAAATCTCATATGATAGTTTAATGAAATTTATATCAATAGATGATACAGTTGATACTGATAGATTTATATTCACATATAGAAATGATACAAGAGAAGATATTTTTAAAGATTTGGAAGAAATTTTTAGAGATGTATTTGATGATGAAGAGATAGAACTTTGCGATGAAACAACAGCAGAAGATATTGAGGATTGGGATAGTCTTGAACAGATTAATTTAATTGTAGCGATTGAGCACAAGTATAATATTAAATTTAATATTGCTGAGGTTGCAGAAATGA
>CAZHQU010000157.1:3890-4892 GCA_964534245.1 uncultured Coprobacillus sp. | reverse complement strand
TGGATTCGCTTTTCTTTTTTTATAAAATTCCCAAAATAATCTCAAATTTATTTGTAAAAATCTATGATTTTTCTCAAAAATATGGTAAAATTATGACATAAAATGACAAAGTTTGAGTAAATGGAGTGAATAATATGAAACTTGGAAAAATGGTTAAAATAACTGATTTAAGAAGTGTTTGGAAAAATGAACCTAGAAATTTTTCAAAGTGGTTAGCAGAAGAAGAAAATTTGAATATGCTTGGAAAAGAAATAGGTGTAGATATGACTTTAGAACAACTGGAGTCTAAAGTGGGAGAATTTAGCGTTGACTTATTGGCGGTAGAAACTGGAACTTCAAGAAAAATCATTATTGAAAATCAATTAGAAGATACTAATCATGATCATCTTGGGAAAATTATTACTTATGCTTCTGGTAAAGATGCAGAAATTATTATATGGGTTGTAAAAAGAGCAAGAGAAGAACATAGGAAAGCAATTGAATGGTTAAATGATAAAACATCTACAAATATTGCTTTTTTCTTAGTGGAAATTGAATTATGGCAGATTGACAATTCTGCAATGGCTCCTCATTTTAATGTTGTTGAAAGACCAAATGATTGGGCTAAAGCAATTAAAGTTTCTGAAGGATTATCAGATACAAAAAAATTACAATATGATTTTTGGCAAACATTCTGTGATTATGCTTTTAAATTAGAAAAGATGAATAAAGAATTCACTCAAAGAAAACCCCAACCACAACATTGGCACACTTTAGGAATAAGTGGAAAACCATATACAATCAATGTAGCAGTTAATACCTTAAAAAAATTAATATCAGTTGATTTATATATTTCTGGTGATAAAGAGTTCTTTAACAGACTATTATCTGTAAAAAATGAATTTGAACAAGCATTCGGAATGCCTTTAGAATGGAATGAGGCAGAAAAGGATTGTAGAATTGTTGTAAAGAAAAAAGGAGATATAAAAAACACTTCTGAAACTAATTGGCATGAAATGTTTG
>CAZHQU010000157.1:0-3880 GCA_964534245.1 uncultured Coprobacillus sp. | reverse complement strand
CTTCATTATTCAGAATTTTTAAGAGGTGATTTAAATGTTTGATTGGTTAATTGAAACATCATTAAAATTAAAACAAGTTACATTTGATTTTGATAAATAATTAGGTGGTAATAATATGACATTTGGTGAAAAAGTAAGCTATGTTAGAGCTAAAATGTTACTTACACAAACTCAATTAGCTCAAGAATTGGGTGTTTCTTTAGCAACTATTGCAAGATGGGAAACACAAAACAGAAAACCGCAAATGGTTCAATATGGTAAATTCCTGAAGTTTTGTGAGAAATACAAAATTACATTTGAAGATGAAAAGTAGTGGTGGAGGGCAGTAAATTAGTATGATTACAAGCATTAATTTTATAAAATTACTTGATCAACTGGGATTTAGTAAAAATGAGAATAACTATTATGAAAAAATATATGCTTCTGGATGTAAAATACAAATTGATGAATCTAGAAAAGAAATATTATATCCAGAGGAATCTGGATTAATAATAAACGATAAAACGACTTGCAATTTCAGTCATAATGAAAATTTTGTTGTTTTTGAATGTATAGATCGTTTATTATCTAAAGGATATAGACCAGAACATATTGAATTAGAAAAGAAATGGACTATAGGACACGAACAAAAAAGTGGAAAAGCTGATATTGTGATTTATAATGAGGATAGATCTTCAATACTTGCTATCATTGAATGTAAAACGTTTGGTTATGAGTATTCCAATGCAATGACAAAGTTAAAGAATGATGGCGGTCAACTATTTTCTTATTGGCAACAAGAAAAAAGTACTAAATGGTTAATATTATATGCTTCAGAATTTGAAGAGGATAAAGTATTATACAAAACTGAAAGTATTTCTTGTTCAGATGACCCTAACTTATTAGAATTATCAAAAAAAGATGACTCACTTTTAATTTATCAAAAAGCACATACTGCAGTTGATTTATTTAATGTTTGGAATGAAACATATGAAAAGAAAATGTGTGGAGATGTTCTTTTTGATTACGACACTATTGCTTATAAAATAGGTGTTAAGCCTCTAAGGAAGAAGGATTTAAAAGATTTTTCTACTGATGATAAAATTGTAAATAGATTTGAGGAAATATTAAGACATAATAATGTTTCTGACAAAGAAAATGCATTTAATAGATTAATAGCTTTATTCATTTGTAAATTGGTTGATGAAATTAATAAGGGGCCAAATGATGAAGTTGAATTCCAATACAAAGTTGGAACTGATACATATGAATCATTACAAGATAGATTACAAAAATTGCATCAACAAGGTATGGATGAATTTATGAAAGAAAAAATCTTTTACATTGCTGATGATTATGCAGAAAATTTAGTTAAACAATACACAAATCAAAGAAGAGAAAAAATGATTGAAGAATTGAATAAAACTATTAGGATTTTGAAATTTTATTCTAATAATGATTTTGCTTTTAAAGATGTACATAATGAAGAATTATTTTATCAAAATGGTAAAGTTTTAGTTGAAGTTGTGCAATTGTTCCAAGAATTTAGAATTATTGATTCTAATAGTTTGCAATTATTAGGTGATTTATTCGAACAATTACTAAATAAAGGGTTCAAACAAAATGAAGGTCAATTCTTTACTCCAACTCCTATTACTAGATTTATTTGGAAATCTTTACCAGTTGAAAAAATTGTTTTTCAAGGAGATAAAACAACTTATCCTAAAATTATTGACTATGCTTGTGGTGCTGGACATTTCTTAACAGAGGGTTTCGAAGAAATTAATAATGTAATTAAGAATAAAGATATTGAAATCACTAAGGATTGGGTTGAAAAGAAATTATATGGTGTAGAGAAAGATTATCGTTTGGCAAGAGTATCAAAGATATCTTTATTTATGCATGGTGCAGGTAATGGAAATATAATCTTTGGCGATGGTTTGGAATGCTATCCAGAAAAATCTATTGAAAATAATAGTTTTGATATTTTAGTAGCCAACCCACCTTATTCAGTATCTGCATTTAAACCACATTTGAAATTGAAAAATAATGATTTTGAAATTTTAAAATTCATTTCAAATGATGGTTCTGAAATTGAAACGTTGTTCGTTGAAAGAATTGCACAATTAGTAAAACCAAAGGGGATTGCTGCCGTAGTTCTTCCTAGCAGTATTTTAAATAAAGAAAATAATAGTTTTGTAGGAGCAAGAGAATCTTTATTAAAGAATTTTATAATTAGATCGATTGTTCAATTTGGAAGTAAAACATTTGGAGCTACTGGAACAAATACAATTGTGTTATTTTTAGAAAAATATAATGAACCACCAAAACGTTGCGAAATGGTTTTGGATAGTATTGATGCTATTTTTAATTGTAAAGATGTTTGTGATTTTGAGGATGAAGAAATAATTAATGCATATTTAGAAAGAATTAAGGTTGAAAAGGATGCTTACTACAATTTTATTTCTCATTCTAACAAATTCACAGACTATAAAGATGATGGGTATTTTTCAAAATATTATAATGAATTTATAAAATCATCTGATTATCAAAATAAAATTAAGCAAAAAAGTTTCAAAAAACTATCAGAAGAAGAACAAAATGCAATTCTCAACTCAATATTTTATAAATATGCTACAGATATAGAAAAAGAAAAATTATATTATTTTGCTCTAACTTACGCACAAAAAGTATTAATTGTTAATTCACCAAGTGAAAATTCAGAGCAAGAGAAATTTTTGGGTTATAAATGGAGTAATAGAAAAGGTCAAGAAGGTATTCAAATTATTAAAGATGGTGGCATGCTTTATGGTGATGGAATCCTGTTATCTGATTTGATTAAATATCAATTTAGTGGTATACAAGAAGATAGTGAAGAATTAGGAAACATTTATTTCTTTGAAAATTTAGACAGATTAATGGATTATGATTCAACTAAATTTATAAAAAGCATTAAATTAACTAAGGTTAAAAAATTAAAAACTGATCCGAAGTATACTAATTATAAATTATCTGACTCAAATAACTTTTCATTAAAAATTGGAAATAGGGTTCTTTCTGAAGAAGTAGTAGAGGATGGAGAAATACCTGTTTATAGTGCAAATGTATATGAAGAGTTTGGAAAAATTAATAAGAATAATTTGGATGATTTTTCGCAACCCTCAATTTTGTGGGGAATAGATGGCGATTGGATGGTTAATGTTATTGAAGCAAATAAACCATTTTATCCTACAGATCATTGTGGAGTATTAAGAATAAATAATCCGAATATAAATATTAAATACATGGCATTGGCTTTATACTATGAAGGTAAACAAGAAAGATTCTCAAGAACTAATAGAGCTTCTACCGAAAGAATCAAAAATTTATTAATTCAAATACCTCCTAAAGCAGAACAAGATGATTTTGTTAAGAAAATTAACGAAATAGATAATAAAATTGTTGAATTTAAAGAACAAATTTGTAAATACGATGAATGCATCAAATCAAAATTTGACGAAACTATTAATGGAAATAAAGCTAGTATTATTCCTATTTTAGATGTATCAACTGATATTTTTGCTGGCGGAGATAGAACTGATGATATTTCATATACAAAAAACGAAAAATATTTATACCCTATTTATTCTAATGGCGAAAAGAATGGTGGGTTATTAGCGTACTCAAAATTCTATACAGTAGAAAAAGATGCTGTTACAATTTCAGCTAGGGGGACTATAGGTTATGTAGAGGTAAGAAAAGGTAAATTTACACCTATAGTTAGATTGATAACAATAATACCAAACGATAAAATCAAATTGTTATATCTAAAATATGCATTGAAAGAACTTGAATATGAAAGAAACGGTTCTGGTGCAGGTCAGTTGACTGTTCCTGAATTTAAAAAGATGAATATAAGATA
>CAZHQU010000156.1:0-4930 GCA_964534245.1 uncultured Coprobacillus sp. | reverse complement strand
GGATTATAAAACGGTGTCCCACTTGTCTGAGAATCTTTATTAAATACATATTTATAATTATTTCTTATTAAATTAATTAAATCTTTTCTCATATAGATAATAATTGCTAATAAACTAGCAATATGTAAAAGTATCTCAAAAGTAATTGAGTTATCATTAATATTTAAAATTTCACTTACAATTATTAAATGAGCACTTGATGATACAGGTAGAATCTCACAGACTCCTTGAATTATTCCTAACACAATGTATTTTAATACCTCTAACATAAAACCTCCATGATTTATTTGTTTCAATATAATATATTTTAAAATACGTATTAATATGAAAAAAAAGCTAATTAGCATATTGCCAATTAGCTTTGATTATAATCATGATTTACCTATGGGTTTATCCATATACTAAAATATTATCGATAGTAGTGTCAAATATTTTAGCTAGATTCACTAGGTTCTCAAGTGTTGGTAAACATTGTCCCCATTGCCATTTGTAGATTGCTTGTGGTGACTCTAACTCTAACATATCTTGCAACTCTTTGACTGATATATTCGCTTTTTTACGAAGTTCTTCGATTCGCATACCAGTCTTTATTAGATTGATTACTGAATATTTGAATGGTTTAGACATATCAACACTACTTCCTTTCTTTAAAATTTGATATTGTTTAAGAACTCATACCTTTCTAGTGCTTCAATCATAAAATCATATGGGTCTTTAGAAATATTATTCATTACCATGTCCATTACTTTATCACTTGAACCACTTATTAGTTTTACATTCTTTTCATTTTTAGTTACTGGAACAGTTCCATGACGAGATGCTACATTCCAAAATACAAGTTCAGGCATTTCGAATCCTGCTTCAGTATATTTTTGTTTAAATAGATCAAACGTAGACATATTATTAACTGCAGCATCAAATTCCATATCACTAATAATCACAACTCTTTTAATCATATCTTCAGGTTTAACTTTATTAGATAAAGCAACCTTTAATAGTAAATTATATACCTTAGCAATATCAGTATTTGAGATATCATCATATGCTTCTATTTGAATAAATTTATCATAGATTGTACCTTCTTTAATTTTAATTAATTGAGGATTTGCACTAAAAGTTATAAACGTATCTTTAAAAGGAGCAGGAAGTTGTTCACTTAATAGAATAGCAAGTGATGTTGCAACTTCCATCGGTGCAACATTTCCACCATTCCAAAGCATTGAACCAGAGCCATCTCTAACAACAATAGTATTAGACATATACTCACTTCTAGGTATTGCTTTCCATTGTAAATCAAGAGCTCTAATCATCTCTGATTTATCTGAAGAGTAACTATACTTTAAAGAACTTACCTTTTGTATGATTTGATAAGGATAGATAACACCAGCGTTAATCTTCTTCTCGCCTTTTTCAACAGCATCTAAGAAATCTTGATATCTATCACCATCATTTCTCATAAATGCTTCTGTATATTTATTATATGCATTTGAAGGCACTTTATCATAATCAAATGTATAATCTTTTGTACGCAAATTGTTTTCAATAATTAAACCTTTTCTTAATGATGAAAGAGTTTTACGATACTTTTCATCACTAATGCCTAGAGAGCGTGCAATAATTGATGCTGCTTCTCTAGTTTCAGAACTTGATGTGTTAATTGATGGTAACCATTTAGCAAGTAAACTAATTGGTTTTCCATTTTCTTTATTCTCAATATCAATTTCTAATTGATTCTTGATAACAGAAATTACATCATCCTTTAAAGGTGTGTAAAGTAACACTAGATAATCATCATATCTTCCATATTCAGGAATATATGGAATAAGTTGACGGGCAACTTCAGGATAGAAATTTCCTAAGAAATTAAGGATTAATCTAAATGTGTTTCTTTCACCTAACCCACCTCTAACATCACGTGCATAAAATAATAGCTTAATAGCCATTAATCTGTCTTCAGAAAATGCTTTTAAGAAAAGTGGCATAATTAACCTGTTGAAACCTCTCATACCACCGATTGTAGCAAAGAAGTCTAAACAATACGAACCACTAGTAGCATACGCTAAATCACCATTTTCTGTATAAACTTTATTTAATTCTTCACTTAAAGCTGTAATATAATCCATACTCGCCTCCGTTGTAATATTCATTAAAATGGGGCTACCATACGGTAGCCTACAAGATACTAAAAATCCAAGAAATACTTTAGTGCTTGATCTTTAAAATATTGCTGTGTGTATCTTCCATCATACAAGACACATAAGAACGTGCTCTACCAGCTGAGCTAAGTGTCAAAAGGCACTATTGGATTTGAACCAATGACATCGGGTTTAGAATACCAATTTATCTATGTATTGCTGTTTGTGTCTTTACATGTGATATTATATCATAATATGAATTTTAGTGCAATAAACTTAGAGTTTAAATTTAATATTTTATCTATTATCATTTAATTTATTTATTAATATTGCTTTTTTTAGATATTTATTTTATAATATAACAAAGGAGATGATTATTATGTACAGTAAAAATGCATGGGAAAAATATTCTGATGAATCATTAAGAGAATTAATGGATTTTAATGAATCATATAAAGAATTTATCTCAAAAGCAAAAACAGAAAGATTATGCGTAAAGGAAAGTGAAAAACTTGCTATTGAAAAAGGATTTGTTAACATTGAAAATGTTAAAGAATTAAAAGCAGGTGACAAAGTATATTTTACAAACAAAAATAAAAACTTATGTTTGTATGTTGTTGGTAAAAAAGATCTTACAGAAGGTATTAGAATTTTAGGTGCTCATATCGACTCACCAAGATTAGACATCAAACAAAATCCTTTATATGAAAAAGAAGGATTTGCAATGTTAGACACTCATTATTATGGAGGAATAAAAAAATATCAATGGGTTACACTTCCTCTTGCATTATATGGTGTTGTTGTTAAGAAAGATGGAACTACTGTAGATGTTGCTATTGGTGACAATGAAGGCGATCCAATTGTTGGAATTAATGATTTATTAATCCATTTATCTATGGATCAAATGTCTAAACCTGCTGGTAAAGTTATCGAAGGTGAAGATTTAGATTTAATGCTTGGAAGTATGCCTCTTAAAGGTGCTGATAAAGCTCCAGTTAAAGAACATATTTTAAAGATTTTAAATGAAAAATATAACATTTCTGAAGAAGACTTCTTAAGTGCGGAAATCGAAGTTGTTCCAGCTGGTAAAGCTCGTGACTACGGTTTAGATAGAAGTATGGTTGCTGGATATGGACATGACGATAGAGTATGTGCATACACTTCACTTCGTGCTATTTTAGATGTTGAAAATCCAGAATACACTGCTTGTGCTATTTTAGTAGACAAAGAAGAAATCGGTAGCGTTGGTGCTACTGGCGCTTGTTCTGTATTCTTTGAAAATACTATTCTTAAATTATTATCACTAAATGATAAAGATACATTATATAACTTGAGAGAAACATTAACAAATAGTGTAATGTTATCAAGTGATGTAAGTGCAGGTGTTGATCCAATGTTCTTACATGTTAATGATCCAAAGAATGCTGCATACTTAGGTCGTGGTATTGTATTAAATAAATATACTGGTTCACGTGGTAAGAGTGGATGTAACGATGCAAATCCAGAATATATTGCTTGGTTACGTAATATTATGGATGAAAACAATGTTAACTTCCAAACTTCTGAGTTAGGTAAAGTTGACCAAGGTGGTGGCGGTACAATTGCTTATATTCTAGGTAATTACAATATGAATGTTATTGATGCTGGTGTTCCAGTTCTTAATATGCATGCACCATGGGAAGTTGTATCTAAAGTAGACGTTTATGAAACTTACTTAGGATATAAAGTATTCTTAACTAAATAATTTTAAAGAATAACAATTAAAGGGCTCAATTGAGCCCTTATTTTCTTATTACATCATATAATAATGTAGGTAGCAAATCTAGTTCTTCTAATTTACTATTATCAACTATTTCAAAGTAAGTATTTACATTATCTTTATTATTGCCAATATTCTTAATATAATTATATTCATCATCACTTAAACAATATCTATATAAAAAGAAGATTTCATGAAACTTAGTACCATATTCAAAGAAGTTTTCATAAGTATTTACTTTTTCTATTCTTTCATTATCTAATTTCAAGGTCATCTCTTCAATTAGTTCTCTTTGAATTGCTTCAAATGAGGTTTCATTAAAACGAACTCTTCCTCCAGGGACTGCAGAATTATCTCCTATTTTTGATATTTCTAAAACTACTTCATTCCCTTTATATAGTATAATTCCAACTCTAATATTTAATACTCCTTCTTCTAGATTAATTTTTAAATCCATAATTTCTCCTATTATTTAATAATTAATTCATTGTTTACAGAATCAACAGTATATACTTTATTTTTATCAATATCACCTTTAATAATAGCTTTTGCAAGTAAAGTTTCTATTTCTCTTTGAATGAATCTCTTTACAGGTCTAGCTCCATATTCAAGCGTGAAACTATTATCAATAATAAACTTATTAACATCTTTAGTAAATTCAACTGAAATGTATTCTTCTTTTAATCTATCTTTTAAATTATTTAATAATTTATCAACAATTTTAATTTGAACTTCTTTATTCAAAGGTTTAAACATAATTGTTTCATCAATTCTATTAAGAAATTCTGGTTTAAATGTTCTCTTTAATAGATCATTTACTTTTGATACATTATCATTATTTAATAGATATTCACTACCTAAGTTTGAAGTCATTATTATTACAGTATTTTTAAAATCAACTACTACTCCTTGTGAATCAGTTAATCTACCATCATCAAGCATTTGTAATAGAATATTAAAAACATCTGGATGTGCCTTTTCAATTTCATCAAATAAGACTATTGAATAAGGATTCTTTCTTACCTTTTCTGTTAAC
>CAZHQU010000155.1:0-4977 GCA_964534245.1 uncultured Coprobacillus sp. | reverse complement strand
CTAAATAAATTATTGATTTAATATATATTATCGTATATAATTATACCATCAGTTTATCTGATACTAGATAATTTTTATCTAAAGTGGGTACATTAGTAGCCCACATTTTTCTTTATTACTGAGTTTAATATTATTTATAGTAAGTACACTTGTAATATTAGTTTCTCGGTTTGGAGAGTTCTTCCATTTTTAAAGACCCGCATTTGCGAGTCTTCTCTTTACTTTATAAATAATTATTAAGATAAAATATTACTATGATCTATAACTTCATCATTTATTACTTCTAAATCTCCCTGTAATAAAGCTTTTATCGTGAAACCATGTCTCACTGGCATAAACGGACAGTTCACAACATCTTTCATAGTTTTTAGAGAGATATAGTCTTCTTTCGAAAGAGTTGATTTAACATTTTCTTTTTTGCACATGTTAAGATATGAATTATATAAATTTGTCATTGCTTCTCTACTATAATAATTGAATCCATCAAAATCTACTAATGCAATCTTCTTTCCACTTTCTATGAGAGACTTAATCATCTTATAAGTAGTTGTTTTACTAACAAGTTTAGCATATTCTACTATATATACTTTTTTACGTGAATCTACATAATTTAATTTTTCATATTTATTTGTTTCTTTATCATACCATGGGAAATATAAACAGTCTTTTTGAGTATAACCATATTTTTGTTGAGGATGTCTTAAATCTTTTTTAGATAGTTCTCCTACTTTTTTATTATACATTTCTTTTCTCCAATTAAAGTAATCATTATTTGGATTACCATTGTCATCATGATGAGGGTATACTTTCCCGCATTGATAAAATGTTTCCATAGTAAAAGCTATTGCTCCATCTGGACCTGAAACAGGTCCTAAGTAGAATGGAGATAAATCTTTAGAATATTTCTTACATCTTGATGTACAATCTATTATAATACGTTCATCTAAATCTTCACAATGATTTTTATAATATTTATTATCAAATTTAATATTCATAGGGTGATGTTTTATTAATACTATATTTTTATTTTCCATAATTATTTCCTTTTTTAATTATTTTTCCAATTTTCACATTCCCATAATAGTGGAGTATAGTTTTCTGGTAATGCATTTTGATATTCAATTTGGTAATCTTTAATATCTTTATATTCATCGGTTTTAGACCATGCTTTTGGCATCTTTCGTACATTAAGTTTTTTATTTATTATTTTCATAATTATTCCATCAATTGGAATATGCGCAACTTTAAAAATAGAAAGATGAGGATCAATATTATCCGCAGAGAAAATATATTTAATAGTCATATTAAACAATTTCTGAGCATTGCCATACGTGTAATCTAATATATTATAATTTCTATATATATCTAATTTTTTCACATATTTTTTCTGCCCATAAATCATATTCTAATTCAGATCGTGTTTTATTCATTTTATTTTTAATTTCTTTTATTAAATATTCTTCAGCTTCTTTTCTTGGTTTAGTAGTTTTTAATCCATCTAACTTTAAAGCTCTAGCAACACTTGGGCTATGTGCTTTTTTTACGGCAATTTTTAATACTTCATCGATTGTAGTACATCCTTTAATTGATAAGTGTTTAGTTTTAGTTTTCCAATTAGTTCTCCAGTTACTAACTATTTCATTATAATTACTCATATTTAACTATCTCCTTTATATTATAAAGTTTTATTCAAAATACATGTTTATTATACAATAATTGCTTTTTAATATCAATGTTTCTTCGTGTACAAATATAGGAAAAAGACAAGTACGTTGTACTTGTCTAATTATATTTCTATTCTTCTGTCATTTTCGCAATTTCATCACTAATCTTTTCAATTAATTTACTGCTTTCCATATTATATGCTTGAATAATACAATTCTTGATTGCACTAGTTTTACTGCTTCCATGACCTTTTACAACTATTTTCTTTGTTCCAAGCATTACGCCTCCACCATAATTGTTATAATCCATCATGTCTTTAATTTCGTAAATTGATTTCTTCACAAGTGCTGCACCGATTTTATTCTTTAACGAACTAGTTAAAGCTTTTTTAATAAGTTTCATTACTTCCATTGCTGTGCCTTCTGTTGATTTGATTAATACATTACCATCAAATCCATCACAAACTACTAAATCATAGTCTCCTGATAAAAGATCTCTACTTTCCATGTTTCCAACAAAGTTGATTTCTTTTGTTTCTTTTAACAATTGATATGTTTCTTTAGCTAATTTGTTTCCTTTTTCTTCTTCTACACCAATGTTTAATAATGCTACTCTTGGGTTTTCTTTACCATAAGCATTCTTTAAGTATAAGCTTCCCATTAGTGCAAATTGTTTTAAATTAATTGGATCACAGTCAACATTAGCTCCACTATCACATACACCAACAATATCTTTTGTCATTGTTGGAAGGATAGGGCAGAATGCAGGACGAGATACACCTTTAATTCTACCTAGTCTTAATACAGCACCTACTAGTACTGCACCAGTTGAACCGATACTCACCATTCCAGCAACATCATCATTATCTTTTACAATTGTAAATGCCTTAGCAAGTGAACTTTCTCTTTTTTGTCTAATAGCATCTGTAGGTTTTTCATTACATGAAATTACATCTGGAGCATGAACTATTTCTAATCTAGATTCATCATATTTATATTTACTTAATTCATCTTTCAAAATGTTTTCGTCACCAGTCATTATGATGTGTAAATCTTTCTTTTCTTGTAATGCAAGAACTGCTCCCTCAACATTAACTTGTGGGCTTCTATCTCCACCAAATCCATCTACAACTATTTTAATCATAAATTTTCTCCAATCTATTAATTCTTTATTTTATGTTTTATATTCTATATTTTATGTTCTATATTTTTTGTCTAAATTTACATTTTATTCTTCTATGCCTGTTCTTTTAATGAACTCTTTTAAGTACTCTTGATATTGTTCTCTATTCACTAAATATCCTATTCCATGTTCAGCATTTTCTATACAAGCAAATATTCCCATTCCTCTTGTGTTTTCAAAGTTCTTATATCCCATTTCAACTGGCACTCTAGTATCTTTAGTTCCATGTATGATAAATACTGGAAGTTTATTGTTTTTAAGAGTTTCTTCAGTACTAATTGATTTAAATGATTCACCAGTAGCAATTATCGAACCAATATTTATTAGCTCTGTAACTAAATTAATCCCAAATTTTATTTTTTCCTTAACTGCATGTCTTATGACATCGATTGGTTTTTCATAGCCACAGTCACAAATTGCTCCAACCACACTTTTTGGTAAATCTAATCCTAGTGTATACATAACTGTTGATGCTCCCATTGAAATCCCACATAAAATAATTTTAGCATTTCCAGAGAATCTTTTATCTATGTATTTAATCCAGCTTAATAAGTCATATCTTTCTTTTAATCCGAATGTAAGAAATTTACCTTTACTTTTTTGATGAGCTCTTTGATCAATAAATAATAAACTATATCCTCTTTTGTAATATTCTTCATAACCTAATGAAAAATCAAATCTAAATGTTGAGTGATATCCATGAGCGTATATAATTACTTTATTTGTTTCGCCTTTATAAAAGTAACCTGTTAATTCTGTATTATCTATTGAATTTATTTTAATTTCTTCTTTTGGAAGAACATCTAATTCTCTCATCCCACGTTTAATTTCTTCAGCATATTCTTTACCATAAAAGTTTTCAGCAAACTTATCTATGCTTTCATTAGTACGATAACTTCTCTTACAAACATATCGATGTAACCCTAAACATAAAATTATTGTTAATATAATTAACGAACTTATTACAATTAAAACTATAACATACCAATCCATACTAACCACCTTTTTTATATTTTACTAAATATTTATACAAAAGTAAATTAAAAATTTGAAATATTTTACAAAAGTACTTGCAATATTAAATAAAATTTAGTATAATATATAGGCAAATAGGGGTATAGTTCAATGGTAGAGCAGCGGTCTCCAAAACCGTAGATGAGGGTTCGAATCCTTCTACCCCTGCCATCTATAATTAATATGGCGAACATGGCGAAGTGGTTAACGCACCGGATTGTGGCTCCGGCATACGAGGGTTCGATCCCCTTTGTTCGCCCCATTAGTATGTGTCTATAAGTCATAATACTTATAGTTCAAATATAGAGGTTTTAGAACCTATTTTAAAGATTTTGTTCCATATTTGGAGCAATTTTTTATTTTCTAGAGATATTTTATTTTTTTGTTCAATTAAAGGGATTTGTTTAAGGGTTATTTTAGGGATGATGGAAAAATGGCGGTTGATGAGATTTGAATTATTTGGTAAAAAATAATGACAATATATTGACAATGTCTACATAAAATGTTATAATATACATATAATTATATTGGAGGTGCTTTATGAATAATTCAACTAATTTAAATATTCGTATTGATAAAAATATAAAAGAAACATCTGAAAAAGTATTTGAAGATTTAGGTTTGAATATGACAACAGCCATTAATATGTTTTTAAGACAAGTTATTAGAGTAAACGGGATCCCTTTCGAAATAAAGGGGAATACTCTAAATCAAGAAACTATTGAAGCAATTGAGGAAAGTGTTCGTCTAGCAAATGATAATAGCAAAGGATACTCAAGTATAGAAGATTTAAAAAATGCATTAGGAGTATAATATGAAATTGCAAGTTAAGTTTTCTAATAGATTTAAAAGTGATTTAAAACTCGCTAAGAAACAAAATAAAAATTTAGATAAATTGTTTCTTGTTATTGAAAAACTTGCTAATTTAGAAAAATCAGACGACAAATATAAAGATCATTCATTAGTAGGTGAATATAAAGGTTTGAGAAAGTGTCATATAGAACCTGATTGGTTGTTAATATATTATGTGGAAAATAATACTTTAACTCTTGTCTTATCTAGACTAGGCAGTCATTCAGATTTGTTTTCATAAATAAGTGACTTATAGTCCCATAC
>CAZHQU010000154.1:0-5049 GCA_964534245.1 uncultured Coprobacillus sp. | reverse complement strand
GTAGTTAATTAAGTTTTTAATAGCTTAAAAATACCACTTTCTCCCAATTAAATATTATAACATAAAACTACAAAAAAATAAATAGTTATTTAGAATATAACATATAAATTTTCGATAATAATTATAAATAAATTAAAAACGGATACAAATAATGTATCCATTTAAAATATTAATCTACTATTATTTCTTTGCTAAATGTCTAAGTAATATTATAATCTAAATACCTAAACGTGCAGTTATAAATAGCGCGTCCATTTTCTTCTATTATATAACAATATTTATTTTCACCATTTACAGTATAACTTTTACCTTCAATAACTTTTCCATTTAATGTAGACTCATTACTATTACTTCTACTTAAAGGGTCGTTAATGTAAACAGCCTATTGATCCGAATCATCAATTTTTACAATTTTCATATCAAAATATTCATCATCAATTTTAAATATCATAAATTCATTATTAGGAAATTGATGGTTTTGCCAAGCGCCATTTATTTTACATCAATTATATTTATTTTTATTAAATCAATAATAGATGTTGTTTTTAAATAAAATACCAATTCTTTTGCGTTTTTACTAGTGTTATTTAAAACAAATTCTCCATTAGTACTTTTCTCAAAGTTTCCATCAACTAACACTTCTAAACTTAAATCATCACTTGTGATTTTAAATTTTTCAACTTGTTCATTTTTTTCATTTTTAAGTTTAATTATAATCTTTACATAATTATCTGAATAATGAATAACTCCATAATATTTAACAAATTTTGGTGTTTCTTGTATTTTGCTATATTTTCTATTTTTTGTTAGATTTGTTATATTAGTAATGATCGATTCCTCATCTACTACTTCAGATACTATATCATATATTTTTACATACTCTTTATAACCAGGATATATTGTTATTTCACTTTTTGATCCATCAACAATAAAAGAATTTCCTTCTATTTTCTCATTATATTTATTATCAAAGAACCAACCCAAATATTCAAATCCTTCTTTTGAAGGAGCAGTAGGTAATTCATATAAAGAGCCTATCTCAACTTCAGTTGTTGGGAATAATGATTTATCAAGATTAGGATAAATTACTTTTACAAAATTATAATTAAATTTTGCAAATAAAGTTATATCTTCAGTGATTAGGTCACCAGAGCTATATTCATCATTATATTCTGCATCTAAATACCATCCATCAAAAGTATACTTTTCTTTAATAGAATCAATCGGTTTTTGAAGTATTTCATTTTCAGCTATAATTGATTCTTCTTTTTCTTCATCTATATAATAAATAACTTTAAATGTTTTAAGTTCTTTTCCACATTCACATTTATAATCTATATATTCACAGTTATGTACTTCTCCACATTTACAAAAGCCATTTTCATATTGATGAGTATGTTTTAATTTAAGAATTATTTCACTTTGTTTATCTCCACATTCACAAATGTGTTCTTTTAAACCATCTTCATTTTCGGATGCATCCTTAATTATATTCCAATCGGTATAAATATGTTCAGTTTTTAAAGTATAATTTTCTTTATATGTATCACCACATTCGCAAATGAATTCTGTATACCCTTGTTCAGTGCATGTTGCCTTAACTATAGTCTTTTTATATAAATGTTGGTGATGTGTTTCACAACCAAAAATCAAAAAACCCAAGATGAAAGCCGTTAGAAATTGAAAAACATTTTTCATATGATACCTAAAGCTTATTGAACTCCTATAATTTATTATACTATATATTATTATAAGTGTCAATTTTTATTCTTCACTTATAAAACGATTAACATAATCAAAAGTGACAAAAAAGGTCTCTTACGAGGCCTTATTTATTCATTATATATTTATCTATTGAACTTGCAGCAAGTTTACCAGCTCCCATTGCTAGAATAACTGTTGTAGCACCAGTAACAGCATCTCCACCTGCATATACTCCAGGAACACTTGATAATCCTTCTTCATTAACTATTATTCCACCCCATTTTTCAGTTTCTAACCCTTTTGTTGTAGATTTAATTAATGGATTAGGACTTGTTCCAAGTGACATTATAATAGTATCTACTTCCACTTCATGTTCACTATTTTCTTTTACAACTGGTCTTCTTCTTCCTGATGCATCAGGTTCACCTAGTTCCATCTTAACGCATTTAATTGCTTTTACTGTTCCAGTTTCATCACCTAACACTTCAACTGGATTAGTTAAGAAATTAAAAATAATTCCTTCTTCCATCGCATGTTCAACTTCTTCATGGCGAGCAGGAAGTTCTTCTAATCCTCTTCTATATATAATGTATACATTTTCAGCTCCTAGTCTTTTAGCACATCTTGCAGCATCCATTGCAACATTTCCCCCACCAACAACAGCAACATTTTTACTATTTTTAATTGGAGTTGAACTATCTTTTACGTAAGCTTTCATTAAGTTAACTCTTGTTAAGAATTCATTTGCTGAATATACCCCTTTTAAGTTTTCACCAGGAATGTTCATAAATTTTGGTAAACCAGCACCACTACCAACAAATACTACTTCATATCCAAATTCAGTCATTAATTCTTCAATAGAAATAGTTTTACCTATAACAATATTTGTTTCTATCTTAACACCTAAGTCCTTTAATCCATCAATTTCTTTTTGAACTATTGACTTTGGTAATCTAAATTCAGGTATACCATAAACTAATACTCCACCTGCCAAATGTAATGCTTCATAAATCGTAACATCATATCCAAGTTTTGCTAAGTCACCCGCACAAGTTAAGCCTGCTGGACCACTACCAACAATCGCAACTTTTTTACCATTTGATAATGGTTTATTAGCTTTTGTTTTAACATTTGAATTATGATAATCCGCCACAAATCTTTCTAATCTGCCTATTGCAACTGGTTCATGTTTTAATCCACGAACACATAAACCTTCACATTGGTTTTCTTGAGGACATACTCTCCCACAAACAGCAGGAAGGGAATTAGATTTTGAAATCACTTGATATGCTTCTTCAAATTTACCTAAAACAACTAAATTGATAAATTCAGGTATATGTACTCTTACAGGGCATCCTCCCATACATTTAGGGTTCTTGCATTGTAAGCATCTCTTTGCTTCATCAATTGCCATTTCTTCAGTATATCCTAATGCAACTTCAGAAAAGTTTTGATTTCTCACATTAGGTTCTTGAGATGGCATTGGGTTTTTAGTTTCTCTCATATTAAATGACATTATTTTACCTCCTTATTAAGTAGGTTGCATGTTTTTTCACGGGCATGAGCTTCGAAATCAGAATAACTTTTTCCTCTTGACATTGCTTCATCAAAATCAACTTCTAAGCCATCAAAATCAGGTCCATCAACACAAGCAAATTTTGTCTTTCCTCTAACAGTTAATCTACATCCACCACACATACCAGTTCCATCAATCATAATAGGATTCATAGAAACAACAGTTTTTACATTATATGGTTTAGTTGTTTTAACAACAAATTTCATCATAATAAGAGGTCCAATAGCAATAACTTCGTCATAGTTTTCACTAGATTCTATTAACTTTTGAAGTGGCATAGTTACTACACCTTTTTCTCCATAACTTCCATCGTCAGTCATTACATATAGTTTATCTGAAACATTTTTAAATTCATTTTCTAAAATCACTAAATCCTTATTTCTAAATCCAATAATAGAATGAACCTCACAACCCAAATTATGAAGTTTCTTAGCAATAGGATAAGCAATTGCACAACCAACTCCACCTCCAACAACACATACTTTCTTTAAACCATCTGTATGTGTTGGAACCCCTAATGGACCAACAAAGTCTTTAATACATTCACCTTCATTTAATGCATTTAGTTTCATAGTTGTAGCCCCTACAATTTGGAAAATAATTGTGATAGTACCTTTTTCTCTATCATAATCAGCTATTGTTAATGGGATACGTTCGCCTTCTTCATCAACTCTTAAGATAATGAATTGTCCAGGTTCTGCCTTTCTAGCAACCATTGGTGCTAGAACTTCCATTAAAGTTACTGTGTCATTTAATATTTCCTTCTTAATTATTTTATACATATCAATCACCTAATTCCTTGTATTTGAAGACATAACTTTATAAACAGTTTCATAAATAGATTTTTGTTTATTAAAGTTAATTAATCTTAAATAATAATCCGATTTATAAACATATATATGATCATTTTTCTTTATTTCAATTGTTTCTCCACCATCAATACTTACTAAAAACTTATCATCAATATCTTTTATAAATAGTCTAACAGTATCATCCTTTGAAACTACTAATGGTACAAAATCTCTTGTTTGAGGACAAATAGGTGTAATCACATAACAATTACTATCATGCGATAAAAGTGGTCCTCCAGCACTAAAATTATAAGCACTTGAACCAGATGGAGTAGCAACTAATACACCATCAGCATAAATTTTATCAAATTTAGTGCTATTAATTGCGATATCAATTGGTAGCATTTTGAAAGACATTCCTCTATGTAAAACAATTTCGTTATATATATTTTGATTTATTTCCTTTTTTCCATTAGCAAAACAGATTTTACATTTTAAAGTTAAGTTGTTTGTAATAAAGAAATCATTATTAAAATATCTTTCTAATAATTCTTTATAATTATCTATATTAGCAATAGCTAAAGCTCCAACTCTACCGAGGTTTACAGCAAAAATAGGAACACAATACTTACCGTATTTTCTTTCAAAATCAAGAATTGTTCCATCACCACCAAGAATAATTGCTAAATCCAAGTTATAAAAACATTCTTCTGTGATTAAATCAATATTAAACGAATTAACAATTTTCTCATCAATTGCATAAACATTACAATTCTTATTTGATAAGTATTCAATGGTTTCTTTGCACAATAAAAGTTCTTGATCTTTATTACAATTATATGTTATTAATATATTTTTTTTATTTTCAGTATTTTTCTTACATTCCATAAAAATCACCTAACTTAATGATAAAATTATATCACAATTATTAATTAATATCAATAACTTTCAATTATTTTCAAATGATTTCAATACTGA
>CAZHQU010000153.1:0-5054 GCA_964534245.1 uncultured Coprobacillus sp. | reverse complement strand
TATCATTAATAATAATTTTTGTTTTAGTATATATTGTTTATTATGAAAAAAATAAAAATTTTATGTCATTGTCTATTGACATTATATTTTCCATTTTTCACTTTTATGTATTTTTATCGAGTTTGATTTTATCAAAATGGAGAATTGTATGGAAAGACGATCGATTCATTATTAATAGAATATGTATGCCGAAAAAACAATTTATTTCAATGAAATAGATTGTAGCAAATCATATATTAATAAAAATAAAAAGACTACATCTGTTTCATTTACACTTAAAAATGGAAATAAAATAAAAATAATGTTTGAATCATCATTATTAAGTGTTAATAGCACTGAAATATATTTCTAGATGAGGATGTTTATAAAAAAGAGTTAAAGCTCAAAGCGTTTATATAAATTTTATTGAGCAGATTAAAGTTTTATCAAAATTTAGTTTTATAATCAAATAAGATAATTATTTATAAACAAGTTGGATTTTTTCAACTTGTTTTTAAAATTTAAGAAGTCAACTAATAGTTGTATAAACAAATAATTTGCAACTAATAATATGTAGACTACAACTATGATAAATGATATAATGTATGTGTAAATAATATCAGAAAGGAAAAATCTATGGAATTAAAATTAGCAGAAAATATACAAATGCTTAGAAAAGAGAAAAAATTAACACAAGAAGAATTAGCAAATATATTTGGTGTAACTAGTCAAAGCATATCAAAATGGGAATTAGGATTATCTTGTCCTGATATTACAACACTACCAAAGATTGCTGAATACTTTGAAGTTTCAATTGATGAATTGATGGGATATAAACCAAAATCCTCACTTAATAGTTTATATTTAGATATTAAACAAGTTATTGAAAAAGAAGCTAAAAATAGAAATGAAAAGTATGATTTAATTTATAAAATAACTCTTCTTGCGATATCTTTAATTGATAAGCATGACAATAGTTTAGTAGAAAACATTCTTAGTAATAAGAAAGTTTATAACATGAGTATGAGTCAAGGTGATGGCGGCTTTGTTTGTCAAGGTCACAATACAATTTTAATTAGTTCGTTTAAAGATTTTCCGGATTATGACAATAATACAATTAGAAAACTACATAAGTATTTAACTTCTATTAACAAAGTTAATACGTTAAGAGTTTTATTTGCAATGTTCAAATTAGAAATAACTGATGGACTAAAGAAATGGTATACAATTGAAGAATTAGTTTCTAAAACGGGTATATCTGAAAATGATATATGGCTTGCTTTCAATGATCTTAATATTTCTGTAGAGTATAATGATGAAAACAAAGAGATGTGGAGTTTAGCTTGTATTAATGAAGTTCCAACATTAATTAACTTATTAGTAATTCAAATGATGAATATAAATAATGGTGGAGGGAAAGCTATATAAATTTATAAATTATTGGGAACCTTTTTGTAACTTTTGCGACTATATAAGTGTAGAGGTAATTTATGAGTAATTTTATTAATAAAGAAGAATTAAAAGATAAAGTAATTAGTTATGCCGATAAAGTATTTTTCTATTGCATTAAACGAACTAATAACCGAATGGATGCTGAAGACTTGTCTCAAACAATTTTATTTGAGGTAATTAGAAATATTGATAATGGTGCACAGATTGAAAATCTAGACTATTATATTTGGGGAGTTTGTAAAAACAAATTTAATTCATATCTTCGTAAAACAATTAAAGAACGAAATAATGTAGAATATAAAGAAGAAATTATAAATGAAGATAAATCACCAAATGCTTTAGATAAATTACTAAAAGATGAGAAGATAAGAACAATGAATAAAGCTATTAAGTTATTAAGTAAAGATTATGCTGAAATACTTTACGCTTATTATATAGAGGATAAATCATTAAAATTTATTTCTGAAGAATTGCACATGCCTCTTGGAACGGTGAAAAAAAGACTATTCACAATTAGACAAAAGTTAAAGGAGTACCTAGATATGGAAAAGTTAAATGGAAAGAAAGCATATGTTCCTAAAGAGTATGATACGCACAGAAATGGTGGATCAAGTTCAGTTAATCCCGAAGATTACGTGTATACGTTAATCAATCAAAACCTATTACTACATTCATATGATAATCCATGTAGTTTAGAAGATTATTCACTAGAGATGGGAATTAGTTTACCCTATATCGAAGATATTGTTGAGTGCTTAGAACATGCAACTTTACTTAAGAAAGATGATGACGGAAAATACTTAACGAATTTTATAATGGTAGAAAGAGAAACAGACGAGAAAATATTACGTTTCATTAAGGAAAAATCACAAGAATATTCAGGGCTAATTATTGATTATTGTAAGAAACATTTTAGAGAATGGAAAGAGTTAGTAAATAATCCATTATTAGATGATAATAAATTAATGTGGGCGTATATGTTTATTATTAATAGAAAAGTTGAATACTTAGATCATACACCAGAAGAAACATTAAAGAACATAAGAACTTATGCACATCAATTTGGCGATGGAGGCTGGGATTTCTGTATGTCTGAAATATATGATTCTGATATTAAAACATTTAATATTAATGAATGTATGAATGGAAATGGAGTAATTGGAGTCCAAAGATTATTCTATCCAGGAGATAATAACATTGATGGAGTTAAATCAGAAGCTTTAAAATGTTTAAAATGGGATAATTGTGCAAACTGGGATGCTGATATGGAACTATTTGGATATTTAATGAAGAATAAAGATATTAAATATTCAGATTGTATATATACATTAAAATCATCAGTAGATAGAATGGTAAATAAAAACTATTTAAAAGTTATAGATGGTAAAATTTATTTTAATTTTGTAATGCTAGATTTTGATAGTGGTGTAAAGAGTAAGGAAGATGATTATAACGTTGATTTATATCAAGCAAAACAAATCAGAAAAGACATAACTAAGGAGATATCAAAAATATTTGAAAAAGTAGTTCCAAAGTATTTGCATAAAGATTTAGATTATATTAGTAGTTCATACTTTATAGCTAATATGAGACAACACTTAGTTGTAGCATTTGAAGAAGCAGGATTAATAAAAGCTATTACCGATGAAAACAAATTTGTATACAATATGTTTTGTTGGGAAAGAAAGTAATAATACAGAATTAAATCTAGAAAATATATAAAATCTAGAAAATACAAAATTAAATCTAGAAAATAAAATAATAAGAAGAAGTCAGTTAGTTATCTACCTGACTTTTTAAATGCAAAATAAAAAGACAAAACCATCATGATTCTGTCTTAAGTAAATTATTTTAGTTTATTGTTAATTGATTGTATAACTTCTTTATTAATTTTTAAAACTTTTCTATCAAAAGTAATAAGTCCATTATCTTCCTCTTCAACATCAACAAATTGAGTGTAAATAAGCCCAGATAGTTTATCTTTATATGGAATTATTTGTTTTTCGTACATATTAATATATGCATTAGTTAAGTCTTCTTTTGAGCTAAAATAAGTATAAGCAAATGTATTTTTATTACTATAGGAATGTTTATCTACTTTTAAACACAAAGCTCCGAATTCTGATAGCAAGATAGTTTCATCTAAAGTTTTAAGTTTATCAAGATTTTTGAAGTAAAGATGTAAACCTATTAAATCACTTTCTTTTTGTATGAACCAGCCAGATACAGCGTTAAATATCAAATTAGGATCCATTGATTTAAAATGTCTATATACATTATCAGAATCAAATTGTCCCCAAGCTTCATTAAAGATTGTGTAACCGATAACTGATGGATGATTAGATAGATAGTTTACTATTCTCTCACCACATTTAATAAACATTTCTCTTTGAATTTTGTTTTTATTCATGTTTTTATCGTTGCGTTTTAATAATCCTATTGTTGGTAGGGCAGTTTGTGTTAAGAAATGATATTTCCCTGAGCTAATAAAGTCTTGTAATAAAAGTAAACCATATTTATCACATAAATAATAAAAGTATGGACTTTCTACTTTCACATGAACTCTTAAAGTGTTAAAACCTAATTCTTTTATTAGCTTAATATCTTTTTCAACTGTATCATAACTAACAGGAGTAGATATTCCATCAGGATAGTATCCTTGATATAACAAACCATTTAAAAAGATTTCTTCATTATTTAGATAAAATTTATCATTCATAATTTCAATTGTTCTTAATCCAAAGTATGATGAAACTTCATCACTTTGAGTTTTAATAGTTAATTCATATAAATATGGATTATTTGTTGACCAGTTAATTGGATTAGGTATCTTTATTATATTATTCTTTTGATTAGTAGTTTCGTTAATAATTAGTTTACCATTATCGTTAATAATTATATTAAATACATCACAACTAGAAACAATATCTAAATATAAAGTATCTGTATTAGTCTTGATATTAATTGACTCAATAAAGTCATTATTTACACTAGTAATGAAAACCGGATAATATATTCCTGAATATGGTGTATAGAATATATTACGAGGTCTTTTGTTTTGTTTACCAATTGGTAATTTATAATCTATGTTATCAGTTACTATCACATAAATAGTATTAGTTTCTTTAACGTGTTCACTAATGTCGATTTCAACAGGCACACCAAGTGGAATAATTTCACCAAACTTGTAATCATTAACAATTAAAATAAACTTTTGATCAACACCAAGAAAAGTAATAAATGTTTTCTCTTTTAGAAAGTTTTTATCTAAAGTGAATTCTTTCTTGTATATGATGTGTTCATTTTTCTTTAATCTAAAGCAAGCGTTAGAAGCAAATGATTCAATAGGAAACGGAACATTAATATCATTATTTATGTTGGTTAAATCAAAAATATTCTTAGTTACTTTAAATTTCCATTTACCATTTAAAGAAAGGTAATTTTTTCTTTTAAGATTAGGTAATGCATATTCTGGAAGTATACTATTAAAATCTAAATTATTAAATTCTTTTGTATATAGCTGTTTATGTTTTTTCATAATTCTCCTATTTTTATATAATTATATATATATTTTATAGTAAGATTCGACATTTTTCAACAATTTTTAATACCATTTAGAATAA
>CAZHQU010000152.1:0-5060 GCA_964534245.1 uncultured Coprobacillus sp. | reverse complement strand
TTTTGTCGTGATGATGTTCTCACCGTCTTTTCCTATATACCAGCCCACATATACCTGATTCTCAGGCGTTGTGAGATTATTTGTATTGGAAGTGAATTCCGTTAATTCCGGCGTTGTATCTGTTTTTGCTGTCCAATAAGTTGTAAAGTCGAGACCGGTCATTTGGAATGCACCAGTTCCTTCAATTGCCGTCTTATTTAACAACGCGCCACCGGTTGCTGTTCCTGTACCAACAACTGCCATGTCATTACCATTAGAAAGTTTCTGATTGACTGCATATGTATATGGGAGTTCTATAGTAACACTGTCACTCGTTGTAATATATCCCACACCAGAACCAACTCCTACAAAGTGTGTTGCGCTGACAGTTCCTACATTCAAACTTTCTTTTATTGTTGCATGAACTGTTGTCTGTGGCGCAACAGCACCAACCAAACCACCAGCCCATACACCTGTTCCTGTCACGGTGCTTTCAATCTTCTTAGTATTCAAACAATTCTGAATGGTTTTTGTTCCCATCGCAATACGTCCTGCAATACCTCCACAGCCTCTGTTGTTGCTTGATACAATTCCGTCAAACCAGCAGTTTGAAATCATTGCTTCGGAACTCGAACCAAATCTTCCCACAAGTCCGCCACATTCATATTCTTTCGTAGTATCCAGCATTGCTGTACTTTCTACATACGCATTACTGTACACATTTTCAATATTTCCTGTTGCAAATCCTACGATACTACCGGTCATATTGCCTGAAGATACAATATAACTTTCTGCCAGACTGAAATTCTTAACATCACCCTTCGACTGTGCGAACAATCCTGCATAGGTCCTTGTTTCATTCACATAAATACCGCTGATGAGGTGTCCCTGTCCATCGAAGGTTCCCTCGAATGCCAATGTACTTCCAATTGGGGTCCACTGATTTACCACCTCTCTGGTTGCCAAAGCCTTTGCAGTTTCTCCTGCATTCAAGACATTCAGTGTCAGATCATCTGTAAGTTTTATGGTCTTTCCTGCAAAGTTGGTTGTCTGTGACAGTTTTGCAAATCCATAGAATTCTTCTTCTGTCGCGATTTCATACTCTGATTTATTTTCGTCGTACCAATCTGTACTTGTTCTTATGATTTCATCTGTAATCTTAAGTGTATCGTTGGCATTTGCAAAAGATTTCAAGACTGGTGTTTTTGCCTTTTGAGCAGCCCAGTATGTATTGAAATCAAGTTCTGTCATTCGATAAGCTTCATAACCTTTTAGGTTTGCTTCTGAATACAGTGCTACAGTTCCTGTAGTTGCACTGCCGATGCTGATTCCCTTATAACTTCCTGCGACACCATATGTTTCTGTGATGTTTACAGTAGCTGTTCCTGCATTGCCAATAGCAGTACCTACTCCGTTTACATTATCAACATCAAAACTTCCTGTATGAACGCTATATTGAACAGCAAGTTCCACAGTTGAATTTACCATACCGACAAAACCGCCAACATTGGAAGCTCCGCTGGTTCTCTCGCTGCTCATTGCTCCGGAATTGAGGCAATTTTCTATTACCACTTTTGTTCCTTTGCCGAGTATAAATCCAGCCATACCACCGGCTCTCTGTGCATTATCTGTTGTCAGATTAACTTCGCCTGCAAACCAGCAATTTGTTAATTTATTTGTACTTCCTGTATTAATCTGTCCTACAATACCACCAATAGCTGTACCACTTGATGCTACAATTGCATTGCTGTATATCGTATCGAACGTACCATTACCACGACCTGCAATACTTCCAACAATATTATTACTGCTGCTGATATAAGTGTTTTCCAATCTCAAGTTCTTAATTGTACTCTTAACAGTTGTTTCGGCGAATAATCCTACCTTCTCAGAGTCACTATTCACATAGACGCCACTAATCTTATGTCCCTGTCCATCGAAGGTTCCGGCAAACATCTGAATCGGAACCCAGACATTTGCTGGCGCATTTGTTGCCCACTCGGCAGCATTGCCTGTGTTCAAAGTAATATCTGAACCGAGTTTAATCGTCTTTCCGGCAAAGTTTGTACTTGTGGAAAGTTTTGTAAGTCCGTAAAGATCTTCTACACTTGAAATTGTAAATTCACTCTTACTCTCGTCATACCAACTTGTATTTGCCCTTGCAACACCTGCAAGATTCAATGCTTCACTTGCATTTCCGAATGCTTTCAATACTGGTGTCTTTTCTGCACGAGCCATCCAATATGTGTTGAAATCAAGTGCTGTCATACGGTATGCGTCAGTACCCTGAAGTACAGATTCCGGATACATAGAAACACTTCCATTCGATGTACCTGCCTGTACACCGATGCCATTCCAATTACCTATAATGCCATATGTTTCTTTGATTGCTACCTGCGTGCTTGAACCGAGACGTCCGATTGCAGTTCCTACGCCGACTTTGTTCTTCACATCAAATGTGCCTGTATGTATGCTGTTCATGAGAACTAATGTTGCATTGGCATCAACCGTTCCACAAATACCACCAACATTGGATGCTGCACTGGTTCTCACAGAAGTAATGCTTCCTGAATTCAGACAATTATCAATCAGCAAGGAGGTACCCTCACGCAACACAAACCCTACAATACCGCCTACCTGATATGCACCATCGTCAGTCAAAACCACTTGACCATCAAACCAGCAATTTGTAATGCTATTCTTGTTGCCTGTCTGTACCTGACCAACAATACCACCGACAGCCGGACCGGCACAGGATACGATTGCATTACTGTAAATCGTATCAAACACTCCATTACCACGACCTGCTACACTTCCGGCAATGGCTTCACTGTTGTTAATATAACTATTTTCTATTCTTAAATTCTTAACAATACTGTCAACCGTAGTCTCAGCAAATAGACCTGCTCTTTGGCTACTTGCATTCACATAAATACCACTAATGGTATGTCCCTGTCCGTCAAAAGTTCCTGCAAACATCTGAATCGGTGTCCAGTCGTTAGATGGTGCAGTAGTTGCCCAATTCGCTGCATTTCCGGTATTTAATGTGATATCTGCGCCAAGTTTAATCGTTTTTCCTTTGAAATCAGTTGTTGCAGAGAGAATCATAAATCCATAGAGTTCTTCTGCCGTATTTAATGTATAAGTTGTTTTACTTTCGTTATACCAATCAATGTTAAATAGCTTCTGAATTCCTGCCAAACTTGGTATCTTTGTTGCAAAACTTCTCAGAATCGGTGTGTCGGTCATAACGACAGCCCAATATTTATTAAAATCAAGTGCGGTCCACTGATAACCGCCGTATCCCGTCAGTTTTTCTTTCGGAAATACAATTACTCCACCTTTTGCGACTGCTTCGGCCGATGTATACGCGATGCCTTGATATTCTGCTTCTACACCATATACATTTGAAACAGTCATATTTCCTGCACCAATATGTCCAATGACAGTTCCTGTTCCGCCTGCATATGCAACATCAAAAGTGCCTACACTCAAACAATTTTTCACCGTAACAGCTGCCTTATTTCCTGAGATACCTAAAATTCCACCTACATTTGAGAAACCATCGTCTCTTTCGCACTTAATGATTCCTGTAAAGAGACAGTTATCAATTGTTGCATTTGTATCTTCATTTAAAACAAATCCAACGATACCGCCACCTCTGGAACCAGCGTTTGTTGTCAATGCCACTGTTCCGTCAAACCAACAATTCGTAACTACCGGATTGGCAGAATTCATTTGTCCGACAATACCACCTGCTGCGGCTGCACAGGTCGTAACAATCGCATTACAGTATATGGTGTCGAAACTACCATTTCCACGACCTGCAATACCGCCAATAATTCCACCAGTACTCTCCATATAAGAATTCGTAAGACGCATATTTTTTATGGTGCTGGTTTCTGTTGTTTCACAGATGAAACCAACTCGGTCACTGCCTGTCACAAAATAAACTCCACTGATGGTATGACCTTGGCCATCAAAAGTTCCTGCGAATTTTTTTATCGGAATCCAAGTGTTCTCCGGTGCTGTTTTCGCCCAACTTGAAGCATTTCCATCATTCAAAGCAATATCTGCGCCGAGTTTCACCGTTTTCCCTTCAAATTCTGTTGAAACAGATAAATAAGTCAATCCATATAATTGTTTTACATTTGTAATAACAAACTCTGGAAGATTCACATCATACCATGATGTGTCGAAACATTTTTCTACACCTTCAAGACTCTGTACTTCATCTGCAAAGCATTGAAGAATTGGTGTATCATCGGTAACCGTAGTCCAATATTTTTCAAAATCCAGTGTTGTCCACTGATATCCGCCATATCCTTTTAATTTAGCCTCATCAACTTGAATTGCTCCTCCGGTTAAATTGGAAATAACCGTACTGATTGCCACTTTTGCACTCTCTGTTGTTCCAAAAGAATTCGTCACCATCGAAATAGTATTCGAATCACTACCACCAACAACAGAACCGACACGTACTTGATTTACTGTTTCCAAAGTACCTACATTCAAGCAATCATCAACTACCAGAGTACCACCCTTGACTGCAACTCCACATATTCCACCAATACTGCATGACTGATATGTGAAATCATTGTAGAAAGATCCGCTATTTAGGCAATGACTGATTGTAAGCTTCGCTCCCCATACTCCATCGACAATACCGCCACCAAAACGTCTGCTGGAACTGACAGAGCCTGCAAACCAACACTCCTCAATTGTCGAATCATAAATCACCTTGCTAAAAAGTCCTGCTACTTTTCCACCATCACACTGAATAATGGCATCACTATATATTTTTTTAAATGTACCGCCACAATTTGCAGCAATGCTTCCGGTGCCAAGATCACCATCTGTCTCAAAGTAACTATTGAGAAGTTTAAAATCTTGAATTGCACAACTCTTTTTCGTATCAGCAAATAGTCCCATTGCTGTGTCAGCAGAAAATCCATAAATACCACTAATGGCATGTCCCTGTCCGTCGAAAGTACCCGCAAAATTTCTGATCGGATGCCATTTACGTTTTGGTGCATTTTCTGCCCATTCTTCTGCATTTCCTTCATTGACCACAATATCAG
>CAZHQU010000151.1:0-5060 GCA_964534245.1 uncultured Coprobacillus sp. | reverse complement strand
TATCAGGAATTAATGGAGCTATGCGTCCAGGAATTGTTCATAGAATTGATAAAGATACATCTGGATTATTAGTTATAGCAAAAAATGATTTTGCTCATGAAGCTTTATCTAGTCAATTACAAACCCATTCGATGACAAGAAAGTACATCGCTTTAGTCAATGGTATTATCCCTAATGATTTTGGAAGAATTAATGCTCCAATCGGAAGAGACACAGTTGACAGAATGAAGATGGCGGTTGTTAAAGATGGAAAAGAAGCCATTACTAATTTTAAAGTTTTAATGCGCTTTAAAGATAAGACATTAGTTTCTTGTCGATTAGAGACAGGTAGAACTCATCAAATAAGAGTTCATTTTAAATATATTGGTTATCCTCTTGTTGGAGATCCGTTATATGGAACTAGAAAAATTATTGGTGAAAATGGTCAATTTTTACATGCTTATAAACTAGGTTTTATTCATCCAAAAACTAAAGAGTATATTGAATTTGAAGCAGATTTACCAGAATATTTTAAAAATTATTTACAAGAATTAAAAAATGAAATGAAGTGATAAATATGTATTTTGATACAAAAACACTTGAATTTAATAAGATATTAGCTATTTTATCAACTTATGCGAGTAGTAGTTATGCAAAAGAAATGATTATGCAAATCCAGATTAGTAATAATGCAAAAAAAGTAATTACAATGCTAGATGAAGTAGATGAAGCTCGCTTGTATCAAATTAAATATAGTAATCCGCCTTTTGCAGGACTGGCTACTCAAAATGAATTAATTAATCGTATTCGCTTAAAAGCAACACTTTCAATTAGTGATTTTTTAGCGCTGAAAGATTTACTTTATTGTACTAAAAATATGATTAATTATTATAAAAATAATATTGCAAAAGAAAATAGCAATTCATCTTTGTATAATTATTTTACAAGTTTAAATGGTATTAAAATACTTTCTGATGAAATTAATAATATCATAAGTGATGATGGCGAAATCTATGATACAGCTTCAGCTGCATTAAATGAAATTAGAAAACGAATTAAACTTTTAGAACAACAAGTACGTGCTAAAATGCAGGAATTGTTACAGTCTAAAGCTAAAATGTTAAATGAAAATTTAATTGTAATGCGAAATGGAAGAATGTGCTTATGTGTTAAAGCCGAATACAAACATGTTTTAAAAGGAATTATTCATGATGAGTCAGCATCTAAAACAACCGTTTATATTGAACCATTTAGTGCTTTAGAAATTGCGAACCGTATTGTTGGATATAAAGAAGAAGAAAAAAATGAAATAGCTAAAATATTAAATCAATTATCACAAGTAGCTTTTGGTTATGAATTAGAAATTAAGAATAACTTTAATAATTTAATTGCATTAGATATTATATTTGCTAAGGCTTTATATGCAATTAGTATTGATGCTTATAAACCTAATGTTAATGAAATGGGTATAATTGATATTAAAAAAGCACGTCATCCATTAATTGAAAAAGAAAAATGTGTGCCAATTGATATTAAACTAGGTAGTGAATATGAAGCAATCATTATCACTGGACCAAATACAGGTGGTAAGACAGTTACTTTAAAAACATGTGGATTATTCACTTTAATGATTCAAGCTGGTTTATTAATTCCTGCTGAATCTGATAGTATGATGGCAGTTTTCGATAATGTATTTTCTGATATTGGTGATGAACAATCAATTGAACAATCATTATCAAGTTTTTCTGCACATATGACAAAAGTAATTGATATTTTAAATAAATTAACTACTAATTCATTAGTTTTATTAGATGAATTAGGAAGTGGTACAGACCCTAAAGAAGGGTCAAATTTAGCTATTAGTATTGTTGAATATTTACTTAAGAAAAAATCTAGAGTAATTGTTACAACACATTACGCCGATTTAAAAGCATTTGCTTATGATAAAGATAATATTATAAATGCAAGTGTAGAATTTGATACAAAAACATTGAAACCTACATATCGCTTACTATTAGGAGTACCTGGCAGAAGTAATGCAATTATAATTGCTCGTGGACTCGGTTTAAACGAAGAAATAATTAATCGTAGTATTGAATTAAATGAAACTAATCATACTGATTTGTCATTAATGTTAAGTAAATTGGATGATCAAAATACATTATTAAGTGAACAAATTGAGAAATTTGAAAAAGAAAATCAAATATTAAATGAAAAAGTAAAAAAATTAACAGCTAAAGAAATTAAACTAGAACAAGAGTATGAAAGTTTCATTAATAAGGCAAAAAAAGAAGCAAATGAAATCGTAATAAAAGCTAAAGAAGAAGCTTTAGCGTTAATTAATGAAATAGAAAGTAAAAATACTATTTTAAAAGAACATGAACTAGCCGAATTAAAACATCAAGCTCGTTTACTTGAAGTAGTTGATACAGATACTCCTACAATCCATGAGTTTAATGTTGGTGATGAAGTTTTTGTAAAAGGTTGGCAAAGAAATGGTAGAATTACAAAAATAAATAAAGATAAATATGAAGTTTTAGTTGGTAATTTTACTGTTACTTTTTTAAAAAATGAATTAACAGTAGCTAAAAATTTAACTAAACCAGTTAATAAACCAAAGAAAAAAGCGACAACTATATCATTAACTAAACGTGAAGCAAAACTTGAATGTGATTTGCGTGGTTTTAGATATGATGAAGTAGCTAGCGAATTAGATAGATTTATTGATAAAGCTTATTTAGCTGGATTAACTCAAATTTATGTTATTCATGGATTTGGGACAGGAGCAGTAAGAAAAGCATGTTATGAATTCTTTAAAAAATGTCCTCACGTTAAAGAAACACGCTTTGGTGGAGAAGGAGAAGGGTTAAACGGAGTTACAGTCGTTTATTTAAAATAATTAATTTAAAAAGGAGTTCTACTATGGATGGATTTATAATTGTTAATAAACCAAAAGATATGACTAGTCATACTGTGTGTAACAGGATTAGAAGTATTATGAATACAAAAAAAGTTGGCCATAGTGGTACTTTGGACCCTCTTGCTACAGGTGTTTTAGTAGTAGCGGTAGGAAAGGCTACTAAACTTATTAATTATTTAGAAAATCAAGATAAAACATATATTGCTGAAGCCTTATTTGGTCTTCAAACCGATTCATATGATATTTTAGGTAATACTTTAAATATTGATGAAAATAGTAATCCTACAGATAGTGAAATTGATTTAGCTTTAAAAGAGTTAAAAGAAACCAATACACAAATCCCGCCGATTTATTCAGCAATCAAAGTTAATGGTAAGAAACTATATGATTATGCAAAAAATAATGAAGAAGTTGAAATATTAGCTCGTAAAATTAAAATTTATTCATTAAAAAGAATATCTAATATTACTAATAAAAAAGTTAATATAGAAGTTTCTGCAAGCAAAGGATTTTATGTTAGATCACTTATTAATGATTTGGGAATTAAATTAAATACATATGCTGTAATGAGTAATTTAATTAGAACTAAAGCGGGTCTTTATGATATTAGTATTAGTCAAACTTTAGATGAAATTAAAGAATTTGGTCCAATAATTCATTCAATTGAAGAAACTTTCGCTCATTTAAAAAGAATTGATGTTAATGATTATATTGCTAAATTAGTTAAAAATGGTGTTGTTTTAGATGAAAGACAATTTACTTTAAATGAAATGTTTAAAATCTATCACAATAATAAACTTATAGCGATATATGAACCATTTGATAATAAAAAATACAAATTAGTTATTAAATTGGAGGACTGATTATGGAAATGTATTATATTAATAATCTAATGGATCTTCCAGATTTAGAAACTAATAGTTGTGCGATCGGTAATTTCGACGGAATTCATTTAGGTCATCAAAATTTAATAGAAAAAGCAAAAATAAATGGATACAAAACTTTAGTAATTACATTTGAAAAATTAAATAATAAAAATGGATATTTAACTAATACTAAACAAAAAATTAAGTCTTTAGAACAATTAGATGTTGATTACTTAGTTATTTTTCCATTTAGAGTTATTAAATTTGTATTTTTTAATGAATTTATGCTAATTTTAAAGAAATTAAAAGTTAAATATATAACATGTGGAATTGATTTTAGATTTGGGTTTAAACGTGAAGGTGACGTCCTAGACTTAAAAAAGAAATTTAAGATAAATGTTGTTGAAGATTTTGTAATAAATCGAACTCGAGTATCAACATCATTAATAAAGGATTTTATAATTGATGGATATATAGATGAAGCAAATAAATTATTAAAAAATCCATATACAATTATTGGAAATGTTGTTCATGGAAATAAAATTGGAAGAAAATTAGGATTTCCAACCGCTAATGTCGATTATAACGAATACATTTTACCGAAAAATGGTGTATATTTAACTATTACAAAATATAAAGATAAAAAGTATTTATCAATGGCAAATATTGGTTATAATCCTACAATTAATGAACAAGAAAAAAAACGTCTTGAGGTTCATATAATTGATTTTTATGAAGAAATATATGGAGAAGATTTAGAAGTAACATTTATTAAGTATTTAAGAGAAGAAAAGAAGTTTAATTCAAAAGAAGAATTGATAAATTCTTTAGAAGAAACAATTAATATTTGTCGTAGTTATAAAAATATGTTAGAATAAGCTAAAGGAGTGATATTTTTTATGAAATTAATAATTGCAATAATCTCAAGTGATGATGCTAACAATGTTCAAAGAGCATTAATTAAAGAACATTACCAAGCAACAAAACTAGCGACTACAGGTGGATTTTTAATGAAAGGAAATACTACTTTTTTAATCGGTGCAGATGATGAAAAAGTCCAAGCGATTATTGAAGTGATTGGTAATCATTCGAAAGAACGTAAGAAAATCATTCCAAACTCTCTTATTAATGAATTTGGTATGCTTGCAACTTCTCCAGTGGAAGTAAAAGTTGGTGGTGCGACAATTTTTGTCTTAGATGTCCTACAATTTGTAAAATTATAAACTGATTAACACTAAATTTTAAAATGGTACCTATAGAAAGGACAACACATGGACAGTGTGTGGCACCTACTA
>CAZHQU010000150.1:0-5084 GCA_964534245.1 uncultured Coprobacillus sp. | reverse complement strand
AACAAATGATGTTATTAACACATTAAGTGAAGGTAACATTAATGTTACTAGTGATACAGAAAATAGTGATTTAATTAAACTATTTGTTGATGATATTAAATACCCTTATACAGTATTTGTAAATACTGAAGATAAGATATTGCATAAGAAAAATGAATTTATAAGTTTAGATGATTATAATACTACAATTGTACCAACAATTGATGGTAAGGTAATTGGCAATGCTGTTGGTAATTATTGCATTAATAAAAATTTAAATTTAATTAATGCGGATGGAACATTTAGTGTTGCCACAAACACAAACAAAATTACAATTATAAACTTCTGGAGTATTACATGTGGACCATGTATAGCAGAATTACCTCATTTCAATAGCTTAGCATTAAAGTATAGTGATGATGTGAGTGTTGTTGCAATTCACGAAGCAAGTTTATACGCTGAAGATCCTGCAGCAGTTTTACA
The DNA here is from genome assembly GCA_964534245.1 of uncultured Coprobacillus sp. GTDB lineage: Bacteria > Bacillota_I > Bacilli_A > ML615J-28 > CAG-698 > CAG-698. The sequence continues at coordinate 4,622 of CAZHQU010000150.1, read as the reverse complement.
ATTTGTACAAAAAAGATTTGGAGATTATACAGTGAAGTTTGCTTATGATGAAGTTGGTTCTGAATATCATAAAGCACTAGGATTTGTTGAACACTGGCCAGCAACTGTCATAGTTGATAAAGATGGAATTATCACTTTTAGTTCTGGCAGTTCAATGACTGAAGAAGAACTAGAAGCGGAAATCGTTAAATTATTAGATTAATAGATAGGAAGTGAATAGATGGAAAGTTTTAAAAAATTTAAAAAGAGAATTATTAGTGAAATGCTAATAAAAAGTATTGTTTTGGCCATTTCATTAGGTTTAATTACTTTTTCTGTTCCATATTTAATTATTAAAGTTAAGGGAATTGAATTTAATCTATTATACTTAATTTTAATTGGATTAGGTGTAATGCTAATTACATTTGGATTAATTTTCTTAATCCTTAAACCAAATGATAAGAAAATAGCTAAAAGATTAGATAAAGAATTAAATCTAAACGAAAAAGTTCAAACAATGATTGAGTACAAAGATAATGATAATTTAATGGTATCCTTACAAAGAGAGAATACATTAGATATTCTATCTAAGACTTCAATAAAAAATATTGCAATGAAGTTTGGAGTATTATTCTTTGCATTTACTATTATTTCTGTAACAGCTAGTGTTGTAGCATTTGCGGTTCCTGGATACGAAGAACCTGAACATATACATGAATTTATTAATGGAGTATGCTCTTGTGGGGAGTTAGAATACATTGATCCCGATTATAATCTTGATGACTGGACTGTAAAAGCTATTTATGAAATTATTGAAGAAGTTAGAAAATCTGCTTCTGATGCTAATTTAAAACAAAAGTATATTACTAAACTTGATGAATTAATTAATGAATTAGAATCAACTACAAAAGAAAGTGAAGTTAAAACTTTAGTTGAAAGAGTTATAACTTATACAAAAGTAGAACTTGATAAAGTAAATACTTCTAATGAAATATACACTGTTTTAAAGGTATCTGATTATAACGCAGTTGTGACTATTGCTACACAAATTAATTTATTAGATTCTAATGAATTGACAAAAGCTTTAGAAAATATAATTGCTACAATTAATGGTTCAAGCGATGCGATTGTTGAATTAAAACCTTCGTTTTTAGATTTATTAACTAAATCTAATCTAGACAAAGAAGATGAATTATATAAAAATTTAGTTAAACTTGCTGAAGCAGTAAATGCATGTGCAAATACTGGCTCATCAGTAAACGTTAATGAAGAAGTAAAAGCAGCAGTTAAAGGTAATATTGACCCTATAATTGAAGTTGTGAAAGCTCAAGCTGAGAATAAGCGTGTTGCTGTTTTGATTGAAGAGGGATTAAGTGAAATATTCAAATTAAATAATATAGATATTGAAGTTGACAATTTAGGTGGTGAAGAAACAGAAAATGAAGATAATAAGAAACCTATTGACGATAGCAACAAAGGTGGATTAGGAACTGGCGAATATTTATTCGGAAGTGATGATTTATTCTTTGATCCTGAAATTGGAAGTGTAAGATACGGTGATGTGTACTTTGATTATTATGGAGAATTATTAAGTGAATTTGAAGATGGTACTTTACCAGAAGAATTAAGAGAATTCTTTGATTACTATTTTGGAATTCTTGGTGGCGATGCAAATAAATAAAATAGGAGATTATGATGGAAGCTAAAGAACAAATAAAAATATTTAGTCAAAAAGTTAATGAAGTAAAAAATGAAATATATAAAGATATAGTTGGAAATAAAGAAGTTGTTGAGAATGTAATAATTTCAATTATTGCAGGGGGGAACGTATTATTAGAAGGTGTACCTGGAGTAGGAAAAACACGCTTAGTAAGATCGTTATCTAGAGTGTTAGAACTTCCTTTCTCCAGAATACAATTTACACCTGACTTAATGCCTTCAGATATTACTGGTACTAATATTATTCAAAAAGATGAAAATGGTAAAATGGAAACAGTATTTCAAAAAGGGCCTATTTTTGCAAATCTAATTTTAGGTGATGAAATTAATCGTGCTACACCTAAAACTCAATCAGCTTTACTAGAAGTAATGCAAGAACATAAAGTTACAGTATCAAATGTAACTTACAATATGTCTGAACCTTACTTCGTATTAGCTACACAAAACCCAGTTGAACAAGATGGTACATATCCATTACCAGAAGCTCAAATGGACCGTTTCATGTTTAAGTTAATTATGGAATTCCCTGGTGTTGAAGAATTAGCTAACATTGTTAATATGACTCAAAAGAATATGGCCGAAGTTGCTAATGCTGTTATTGATGGTAAGACTGTTTTAGAAATGAGAGAACTTGCTAAAGATGTTCCTGTTGCAAGTGAAGTAATGAATTATGCAATGAATTTAGTGTCAAACACTCATCCTGAAATTAAAAATGCAAGTGAAACCGCTAAGAAATATATCAAATATGGAGCGAGTCCTCGTGCTGCTCAAAACATTATTACTAGTGCTAAAATTAGAGCATTAATAAAAGGTAATTATAATGTTTCATATGAAGATATTGATGTATTAGCTTATCCAGTATTAAGACATAGAATTAAGATTAATTACCACGCGATTAACGATCACTTAAATATTGAAGATGTTATTGGTTTATTATTGAAGGAGAATAAGAAAATATCTAAATAAGTATTATGAGTAAATATGCAATAAATGAAGAATTTTTGCAGCAAGTAGAAGCTTTACAAGTAATACTTAAGAATAATTTAGCAGGGCTGTTTGGTGGAGGACATCAAAGTAGGACATATGGTTCATCATGTGAATTTGCTGATTATAGGGATTATATTCCAGGTGATGATATCACTAAAATTGACTGGAACATTTTTGCTAGAACAGATAAATTATATCTAAAACTGTTTTTAGATGAAAGACAAATTCATACGAGAATCTATATAGATGCTAGCCGTTCAATGGATTACGGTAAAGGTAAAAAAGCAGAAATGGCACTTAAAATTGCTGCAACCCTTGCGTACCTATCTGTATGTGAAATGGACAGAGTATCAATCTATTACATAAAAGAAAATCAAATTCATGAAGTTGTAAGTAACATTGTTGGTAAAGATGCCTTTTACAATCAAATTGGAAAACTAAACGACATTGAATTTAGTGGAGATGCTTTTATTAGTAATAGTATCCTACCTACAAAAGTAGGATATGGAGATGGTATGTCAATTATATTATCTGACTTCTTAACAGATAATGATTACGAAACTGCAATCGATTATCTTGTTGAAAAAAGAAGAGACCTATTCTGTTTTCAAATCTTGGATAGAGAAGAAATAAAACCAACAATTAGAGGTAAAGTTCATTTCTATGATTCTGAAGATAACAATAGGCAATATCGTAAGAATATTAATAGGGATATCGCTAAAGCTTACAATGAAGCTTTTGAGTATGTAGTGAATAGAATTAAAAACTATTGCAACTCTCGTGAAGCAAGCCACTTGTTATTACAAAGTGATAAGAGCGTAAGTGAGTTATTCCTCAAGATATTACCGGAAATGGGGGTACTTAAATGAGTTTTCAATACCCTCTAGGATTATTAGGTTTAATTGGTGTTCCGATTTTAATAATAATTTATTTATTAAAGAATAAGTACACGGAACAAATAATTGCGTCAACATATCTTTGGCAGCTCAGTGAGAAGTTTCTAAAGAAGAAAAAACAAAAGAAGTTGTTAAGTGGGTTAATCAGTTTAATACTTCAAATTGTAGCAGTTGTGACTATATCATTACTAGTAGCTCACCCTGTGCTAACAGTACCAAGTAACGCGAAAGAGTATTGCTTCATATTAGATGCTTCAGGAAGTATGAATACAGAAGCAAACGATGTTACAAGATTTGAAACTGGAAAAGATAAAATATCTGAAATTATAACTGATTCAGCAAATGGTAGCAAGTTTACTTTAATATACGCTGGTGAAAACACAAGAGTAATGTATGATAGTATCATTGATAAAGATAAAGCTATTGAATTATTAGACAAATTAATTCCATCTGGAGTAAGTGTAGATTACACAGGAGCTTTAACTTATGTTCAAGAAAAATTTGATGCTAATAAATCACTAGTTACTTACTTAGTTACAGATAGAGATTATAACTCAAGTAATATAAACGTAATTAATGTAGCAAATGAAGATAATAACTTCGCAATTCTAGATTTAAATTATTCTAACACTGCAGATTTAACAATTAGTGGTAAGATTATTTCTTATCGTGAAGGCAAAAGTGTAGATGTTGAAATTTATGTAGATGAAACATTAGTTACAACTGAAAAAGTGCTTGCCTCAAAAAATGAAACCACAAACTTTGAATATACTTTAGAGAATAAAGAATTTAATTATATTAAAGCAGTTATTAAAAATGATGATGGATTACTAATGGATAATACAAAAGTAATCTTCAATATTGAAAAAGAACACGGCTATACAGCCTTACTTGTTAGTAAAAATCCATTCTATTTAGAAACTATGCTTGAAACTTTAGGTAATATTTCTGTTACAACAATTTCACCTAATAGTTATTCAGAAGATATATCAGGATATAGTTTATATATTTATGATTCATATAATCCTGGTAAATTACCAT
>CAZHQU010000149.1:0-5111 GCA_964534245.1 uncultured Coprobacillus sp. | reverse complement strand
TCTATTTTATCAAAGTCATGATAATGTGTTCCGAATGTATCATTTTCTAAATAATAGTCAAATTGATAATATTCATAATATCTACTTGTTCTATTTCCTTTTTCAAAATTCATATAAAGAGTAATAGAACTTAATATTTGGTCTTTTAATGGTTTATTCTTTAAAACAATATAAGTTGAAACATCTTCATCTACTATCGTATGTTCTGCAGAGATTTTTTCAAATCCTTCACGGTCTTCAGGTTTCATTGGTTCATATTCTTCTTCTCCCCCACAACCTGCTAAGAAGCATAATAACAATAATAGAACTATAAAGTATTTTTTCATAAGTACCCCTCAATTTATATGACACTTTATGTCAATATTTAATTATTATATTTTGTCTAGTTATCATTTTTTTAGTTAGTTTATTATTTGTTTAGAATATTTTTTACCGGTGAAAAGGACACTCTATGAACTGGACTTACTCCATGTTCATTTAATAATTCTAAATGTCTTTTTGTCACATACCCTTTATGTTTCTTAAACTCATATTGAGGATAAATTTTATCAAGTTCTTCCATAATCCTGTCTCTTGTAACTTTAGCAAGAATACTTGCGGCAGCAATTGAAGCACTTTTTGAATCTCCTTTTATTAAACTTAAAACTGGTAGATCAATATCAAGAGGCATACAATCTGTTAAAACATAATCCGTTTGTCTTAATCTCTCAACACATCTTGTCATAGCTAATTTACTTGCCTCATAAACATTAAGTTTATCTACTTCTGCAACTGATATAATTTCTATTTCATATGCTATTGCATCTTTTTTTATTATATCAAATAACTCGTCTCGTTTTTTTGGCGTAAGTTTCTTTGAGTCATCCAAATAATCTAAGCGGTAACCAATCGGAAGTATTACACCACTAGCAACTAATGGTCCTGCCATTGGTCCTCTACCAGCTTCATCGCACCCACAAATAAACTTATAACCTTCTTTATTTAGTTCTTCTTCGTATTTATATATATCTTTTATCATATTATATCTAAAGTAATTTTTCCTATTCTAGCATTTTTAAAATCATTTAAAATGATATCATAACCACGTTCATAATCATTTTTTTTATTGCCACGTTTTACTAATATATCTTCAATTATATTAATAGACTCTTTATCTGGATCGACATCAAATCTTTCTTTAATTAGATTTGGATAGTGTTCCTTTAAATAACCAACTAAATAAAATGCCAAATCTTCTTTTGGAAGAATTTGATCTTTTATTGCACCAGTGAGAGCTAAATTTATACCTACTTGTTTATCATCAAACTTCGGCCAAAGAACTCCAGGAGTGTCTAATAATTCAATATTTTGATTTAATCTAATCCACTGTTGGGCTTTAGTAACACCAGGCATATTGCCAACATTAGCAACCTTTCTTCCAACTAATTTATTAATTAAAGTTGATTTCCCAACGTTAGGAATACCTACAATCATAGCTCTAATTGGTCTAGGTTTTAGTCCTCTTTTTAAATCTTTTTCAATCTTTTCCTTTAGTATTTCTTTTGAAAAACTTTCTATTTTCTTTATATTAATTCCTTTGATTGAATCCACAGCAATAGTCTTTTTACCTTGAGAATTAAAATAATTTTCCCATTTTTTTGTCATTGCACTATCTGCCATATCGGATTTTGTTAGGACAATTAATTGAGGTTTATTCTTCAAGATTTCCATAGCCATTGGGTTTTGTGATGAATATGGAATACGGGAATCTAATAATACTAAAGCAATATCTACTACTTTTAATTTTTCTTCAATCTCTCTACGGGCTTTCGCCATATGCCCTGGAAACCATTGTATATTCATGATAACTTCTCCCAATCAAATAAACTATTTACTCTATAAGCAACTTTCCCAACAAGTTGATCTTCAGTGAATAATCCTAATAAACGACTATCTAAACTTATATTTCGATTATCGCCCATTACGAAATAGTAACCTTTTTCAATATAATATTCTTTCGTTTCTTCATTAAATATTACGCCTTTTCCTAGGAATTCTTCTAATGAAAATGAATCTTTGAAAATGCAGTCAAGATATGTTTCTTCTACTAAATTACCATTTAAATATAGTTTACCATTTTCTATATAGAATGTATCCCCACCTTTAGCTATTAATCTTTTGATTAAAAGCTCTCCATCTGTAATATTACTAGCATAAGGACTTCCATTTAATTCTTCTTCAAATGAAACAATCACTACATCAAAATTTTCAACATTTGTTGTACTTCTTCCTATAAGAGTCTCACCATCAACAAAACTAGGAAGCATTGAATCACCAGAAACTTCTGCTCGAAAGAAGCCGAATACAAAGAAAGATTGAACCAAGCAACATGCTATAATAAAAATAGAAAAGAAATCACTAATTTCATAAGCTAATCTCACAAATATTTTATTCTTATCTTCATTTAGATTATAGTTTTGAACTTTTGGCATTAATAAAACTAAAGCAAATGATGCTATACAAGACAAACAGAAATATACTTTTGTAATTATACTATTTACACTTGGCTTAATAAATATTAGTATTGTAAGGACTACTAAACAAACTAAAGTTATTAATGTTTTAGTAATTATCTTACTTATATGCTTACTTGTGATTTCTTTTTCCATAATTTATACTCTCTATTTATACTCTCGAATTAATTATATTTATTTGCTAGAATTTCTTCTAATTGTTCAATGTCATTAATTAATACTTCTCTAGCTTTACCAGGAATATTTTCACTTGTAACAATTCCTAATTGAGCTAATCCAACAATAATCTTATTTGCTCTATTGAATGAAATATGATATGTTGTTTGGATTTGATTTGCTGAAGCTTTTCTACTTCTGAACACAAATCTTGCAATTTCATCAAAATTCACATCACTAAAAACATCATTTTCAGAGTTTTCAGTTTGTTCAACTTGCTTCTTTAAGTCTTCATGTGTGAATAAGTAATCTTGTTTAATATCAGCTTCATCAAAATATGCAGCTAAAGCTTCAAGTTCAGGATCTGAAACATATGTACCTTGAATACGAGTATCAAATGCACCTCTGTTTACAAGCATATCCCCTTTACCAAGTAACTTTTCAGCACCACTATGGTCTAAAATAGTTTGTGAGTCAACGAAACTAGAAACTTGTAAAGCAATTCTTGTTCTTACGTTATTCTTAATTGTACCACTAATTACATCAGTTGATGGTCTTTGAGTTGCAATTAATAAATGAATACCAGCACTACGAGCTTTTTGTGTCAATCTTTGAACACTAATTTCAAGTGTATCACTTGCCACATTGACTAAATCAGCAAACTCATCAATGACAACTACAATAAATGGAATAGGTTGTAATCCTTCTTCTCTAGCCATTGTATTATAATCTGCAATAGTACGTTTACGATTTGCTTTTAGAAAATCATAACGACGTTCCATCTCATCTACACACCACTTAAGCGCCGCAACAGCAACTTTAGCATCATCAATTACTGGTGTAGCTAAATGAGGAATATTTTCAAAGAAAACTAATTCATTTTTCTTTGGATCGACTAAAATAAATTTAACTTCATCTGGTGATGATTGATATAAAATACTTGTAATAATTGAATATATTGCGATAGTTTTACCAGAACCTGTTGCCCCAGCAATAATTCCATGAGGCATATCAGCTACATCAATATACATCTTTTCACCAGAAATACTTAAACCTAATGCAGCATTTAATGGTTTTCCACCATGATATGTATTAGATTCTTTCTTATTTTTAGCAATACCATCAGCAATTAAGTCACCTAAGTATACTTTTTCAGGAGTAATATTAGGAACTTCAATACCTACTGTTTCTTTACCAGGGATAGGAGCTTCTAAACGAATTGTTTGACTTCTTAAACTCATTTGTAAGTTTTTAGTAATTGCGCTAATCTTATTAACATTTACGCCTGGATCTAATTTAACTTCAAATTGAGTTACAGTTGGTCCTTTAGTATATCTACATACACTACCGCCAATCTTAAAATCTTCTAAAACTCTGTTAATTACATTAATTTGAAATAATGATTCATCGCTTTTCGCAGCAGATTTTCTAGACCCACGTTTTAGGATTTCAATTGGAGGATAGCTATATCTATTTGGTTTACGTTTAGGAGTTGTTGGAGTTTTAACAATAACGGCCTTAGGAGCCTCAACAACTGGTTTAGGTGCTTCAGTTAATGGTTTTGGAGGGTTATACTCTTCTACCGCTTTATGAGCGCCTACCCAGTCCATTTCATTTGAAGTTTTATCATCTTCAGCATCATACACTTCTTCAAATAATAGTTCTTCTTTCTCAACAACCGGTTCAAATAAAGGATTTTCAATCTTTTCAACCGGTTGAGGTTTATTTGTAGGAGCATTTTGAACTGGTTCGTTAGGTTTATCATCTACATGATCATCATAGAAGCGTTTATAAAAACCACCATAAAGTTTTCGATTTAATTCTATCTCTTCTTCTTTATTAAGTTTATCGCCTCTTAAAGATGCAATGTTAGAACTACTGATATTACCTTCACCATCACTTCTATAGTATGAAGGAATTCTATCTTTAGAATATTTATCCTCATATTTTGGAGTTTCTTTCTTACCAATATCTAAATCTTTATATTGTCTTCCATTATTTCCATATTCAACTGTAGGATAAACTAAAACATCTTTTGCTTGAGTGCCACTATATGGACTAGCAAACTTGTCTAATGGTTTCTCCTTTTTTGGTTCTTCAGTAATTCTTGCAATTTCAAAATTCTTTCTTTTACTCATTGACTATCACTCCTAACATTTTCTATATTATTATATAATTATAATATTATGAAACAAATTTCAAAAATTATAATTACTATTATACAAATATTATATATTGAATAATATAAAATATACTCAATAATAAACTAATTTATAAGCTTTATCATTGCATAAGTTTAAAATCGGGCACTACCCCTTTTACCATATCTATTTTACACTATATCAACAAAAAAAACAAGCAATTTTCAAATTCAATTTTTAATTTAAAATATCTTACAATTTATTTAATTAAAAATCTAATTGTTATTTTTTCCTATTTATG
>CAZHQU010000148.1:0-5157 GCA_964534245.1 uncultured Coprobacillus sp. | reverse complement strand
TATTCTTTATCATGGTATATAAGTTTACTTCATGACATCTGTTTTTCTCATTAGGTTCTTTAAATAATAATTCCTCTTCAATATCATATTCTTTACTAAATGAATCGATAGATTTATTTTTAGAATCAAAATTAAAATTATCAACTTGTACAGCTATCATATTTTGATATTCAATTTGAGTTATAACTAATGCTAATGATGATTGCATTTGAGGCGTTCCTGAAGTCAAATTAAATAATATTTTTTCTTCTGGATTTTCCATTATCACATCATTGATGTATTTATAAAATAAATCAAAATATGTATCAAAATCATTTGGTTTTACTACATTTTCAAGTACAATTTCTTTAAACTCAATTTTGTGATTACTATTTTTTATGTAATCTTCAAATGCAATATAATATATATTTCTTGTTTTATGTATATTATAAGTTTCATTTGTGAATAGCAAATAGCATTTATCTATCTCTCTATAATTTCTAAATATATGTAATATAGGTCCATCATGATTGCCTCTTATTGGATCACTACCCCCAACACAAGTAAATAAAATTGACATTAGATATTGCTCCCCTTTCTATTATTACTAAATATTCTGTTGACTTTTGTTTAATTAATTATATCATTTTAATTAACAAAATGTAAAGTCATAAATGTCACAAAAATAGAGAATAGTATTAGAATAAACACTTTTAATATTTATTTTTTAATTAATGCTCGTATAGATTTATTATAATTGATTTTTAATTATCAACACATATTCATTAAACTAAAATTCACTTTAAAATGATAAAAAAACAAGGTCATCTAAATCGACGCCTTGTTCTTTACATAACTTGAGAATTCTCAAGATAATGTTGCCAGATGGCTCATTATCTCCAGCCTCCCATCTGTAGACATTACGAGGGTCTACATCAAGTAAAGCTGCAAATTCTCTAACAGATAGGTCAAGATTATACCTAACTGTTCTTATGAATTCATTTGTATTCATAAGCAACCTCCTTTCAGTCCTATCGAAAAGAGTGTTATGTTTATTTAATTATAGCATATTTACATTTAATAAACAATAATTTTAATTTATTCACTCATAAATTATCAGATATAAATACTTATATATTATAATAAACTATTTTAATGTTTATTCATTTAACCTTTTATCAAAATCTTTCATATATAAGAAAAACTCATAGATAACATCATATATTTCATCTGTCAGAATAAAACTTAACATTAGCTTTAATTTTTCTCTATTTTAAGATTTTCATCATATTCCATCATATATAAAAAGAAAGAATTAATAATAAAATACATATCTTTATCTTTCTTTATTCTAGTAGTTTCATGATAAAACGGAATAGAATGAGTTCCATCATCCATTACTTTTATTTCACTTGAATACATATTAATTTGATTTCTCTTAACTACTATTAAATACTCGTAATCTTGTGTTTTACTTAAGAAATGTATTTCACCAAGTATCCCAATAAATGCATTAGAAATTTCTTTAAAATTGAAATTATATTTTAATTTATTAAATATACTAAATGCTTTTTTGAATTTATCAATTTTAACAATAAAAGCTGGTTTTACTTGAGATATTTCTAATCTATGCTCACAACCCTGAAATCTAGTTTCTTCAATTCCATGTGATATATATATTCCCTTATCAACCCATACTTTTGAACTATTACCTGAAATATATCTAGGTTTATTAAATCTTTCAGTTAATAAATTATCTATTTCATCTAAACATTCTTCATTAGAAAATACAAAGTTTATACATACTTTACCAAACCAATTCCTGATTAAACGAACTGTCACATCATGTTTATTAAATAGTTTATATGTTTTAGATGTATCTATTTCCGCAAATGCTTTTTTATAACTTCTATTAATTTTAAATGGTATAAAATCATAATCTATATATTTCATATTAATCTCTTCTTTCAATATAAATTTCTTCTTTCAATATCAATCTCTTCTTTCAATATTAATTATAAATAATATTATTTAAAGTAATGCTTTATATTCTAATCAGTTATTACAACATCCATTATTGTATTGATAATTTTGTCAAGTTCACTATCCGTTATTTCTTTACTTACATTTATTATTGTTGAATTCTGTAGCATAAAATCATATAATGGACCTAATTGTATTCCTCCAATATTTATAGCTATTATTTTTCCTCCCATAGCATTAGTTAAATCTATCTCACTCATTATGTATTTATTGTTTATGCAATTTTCACTTAATATAAGTAAAACAAATCCATCTTGGCAACTTTCAAAGATATTTATCCAAGCACTTTCATAATATTCATTATTTAAATTAGGCTTATTTGTCAAAACTAACATATCTTTTTCTAAAAGTTTACATTTGACTTTATTATATATATCTATATCTTTAGAGGAATAAGGGATGTATACTTTCATTTGCTTTGTTATTTGTTCTATTTTAAGTAACTGTTCATTAATATCTTTAGATATATCAATAGTAAATACCTTTTTACCTTCTAATGTTTTGATGTATTCTCTTTCAGTTTGTACCCACTTAGAGTTTCTTGAGTTCTCACTTTCAACGTAAATAAACCATGTTCTTTCTTCTATTTCTCTTTTAATTAAGTCTTCAATTTCATCATCATCATTTAGACATTTTAAATAAAAGATTAATGGTTCAAATCCTCTATTTTCAAGTTCATTTCTTATTATTCTTACTTTATCTATATCTTTATGAGAATGTGATATAAATGTCCATCCGCCATCTTTCATAATATATACCCTTTCAAATGATTTATTTTATTTTATCATAAATATTCAGACCAAGCAATAAAATATACTAGATTGCTCTAGTATAATTATAGATTATATAACTACTCAATTTCAATTAATCCTAAATCTAGTAATGCAAAGAACAATAATGAGATTATTATATAACTATTATTTTCTAAACAATAATGTTCTACTCTCTCAAATATTTCTGTATTTGTCTCTTTGAAATTATCTAAATCATTTATTTTAAAGTTTATGCTTAACTCTTTTAATAATATATCTAATAGTGTACTAACTCCATTAATTATTTTTCTCTCATCTATTTTCTTATATCTATTTACATTAACATATCTCTTTAATAGTTTTCTATTAGAGGGTTTGTAATTATCACAATTACAGTTCATATAAAAAGCTTCAACACATGGATAACTCAATAAAAGCAATCCATTTATATCAAAATCATTACTTTCCCTTGAATTTGTAAATTTATTAATTAATGACGTAATAATTTCTATATTATTTTCATCTCTATCAAATAAATAATATACAGCCGAATCATATGGAGACATATTATTATTTTGTAATAGTTTAAATATATTATCTATATATTCATTTTCTTTTAATAAAGATGATAACTGAGGTTTATTATTAGTTATTATAACGACTTTACTATAAATATCATTTGATTTACTTAGCCTTATAACATCTTCTTTTTTATTAGTTTGATATATTTCAAAATCAAATATTTTCTGAAATATATCCCTGATAATTTTCGGTTCTACTTTCTGTCCTTCAACAATAAAAATTACTTTACCAATTCTCACATTTTTATTTATAGTAATCATAAATTAGATTTTTTAATTTATAACTTTTTGTAATATAAGTTATAAACTTCCTTTCTAATATATATTAAGTAAAAATTGGTTCTTTTGCTCTTTATAATTTCATGCTTTTATTTATAAAGTGGAATACCTCCAAATACTCCAGAAAGATACATCTTTTCTAAGTTTTGTGATTCCCTTGGGGATTGATCTGATGCTTTAGAGATAGATGCACCTTCTATATCATAATCTATTATAAACACTTGGTCTGGTCTAATTATATTAGTTTTTAGTAGATTTGTTTCATGTGTCACAACAAATATTTGATTATTATTAGTTTCTTTAAACAAATAATTTATTATTAATTCAGTTAATTTGTTATGCATTCCTCCACCAAACTCATCTATTAAAAGCATACCACCTGTTTTCTTAATAGTTAAAATATATGGAAGCAATTGTAAAAGTAATTTATTACCATATGATTCTAATTGTAAAGGAATTTTACAATTAGTTTTTAAATTGTCGACATTTACTGAAGCAATTGTTTGACCATTAAAATCAGTTTTACTAAATTCTATGCTAAATGGTATATCAAACTTTTCAAAGAACTTATTAATATCTTCTACTCCATATTTATCTAAATAATAAACAAGATTTGTTTCATTGAATGTTTCATAGTTAAATGTAACAAGTTTACTTACTGAATTATCAATGTATATTGAGTTTTCTAAAAATCCAATCCATTTTTTTATGATAGGAAAACCATCAAAACCAATATTAAACTTAAAAGAACGTAAATATAAAATTCTTCTATCAACAAGCTTTGGAAAATCTTGATTTTCAGATAAAGATGTTGTTGCTTGAACACCAATTCTGTTAAGATAGCATTCATTATTTATATATAGATTTTCACTACATATATCTCCATTTTTATCTACAGAAAAAGAATAGATAATTTCATTATTATCAATCATAAATGTATATTCAAACTTAGCCACATTACTACTAGAAAAAAAACAAATGCATTGGCTTGGAAATCTATTATCTCTAAATAGCATATCTAGTAGAATACGTATTGCATATAATGCTGTTGTTTTTCCAGAAGCATTCCCACCGAAGAACAAACCTCCTCGAAGTATTCCATTTTCAACATTATAACTTTTCAATATTTCTGATTTTGTTGGAACTAAATCAATAATAGTTTCATTTTTAAACATTTTAAAATTTTCAAACTTTACTCTTTTAATCATATTAAATACCTCAAACATATTATATGTAATTTTCTTACATTTGTAAAGATTTATTTGTTTTTTTTTTACATCTATAATATATTACTTTTTATATTATCCTACTATTTTAACTTCTTTACATGTCCATATTTTAATATTTGATTAAATGCATCTTGTTTGTTATTAACAATATAATCTAAAATGTCCTTATTATGTATTTTTAGATTATAATTATAGATAACATTTAATAAATCATTGTTTAGTTTGAAAACCAGATATAAATTTTCATCATTACTTTGTAATATAAAACTTATCAAAATCTCTACTTGAATCAAA
>CAZHQU010000147.1:0-5203 GCA_964534245.1 uncultured Coprobacillus sp. | reverse complement strand
GATTTAAAAGGAGAGAAGAATACAAGAGAAAACTATTATGTAGATAAAGGAACATGGTATTTTGGAGTGAATCATTATTTAGAAAATATAGATATGTTAGAGTTCTTTATTAAAAACACTATGAACTAAAACAACATTTATAATAAAGTATCATCAATTTTATTGTATTAAAACTAATAACTATTTTATAACTGTAAAAAGAATATATAAAATAGTTCTAATCTTTGACAGCAACTTGAAAATTAACATGGTAGAAAAATATAATCTTTTGAAAATAGTTATCTTGTAAAATAAATAAATGAAGAGATAGATATAAAAATGTTTTTACAAAATATAGGAGTCTAACTATTATGAAAGAAAAAGAAAGTTATAAAGCAATTGATAATTATCAATTTGAATTTTATAATATTGAAGAGGAACAAAAATTTTATTGTTATGTCCAACAATTACAGCAAGAAGGGTTAATAAAAGTTAAAACTTTATTATTGCCTGCTCCATTAGATGTTTTAATTAATGAATATGATAGTAGTTTTCAAATAAAGTATAGAGATATAATGGGGCCACTACAAGGGGCAAATAAAAGCATGAAGATTTTTAAGGAATATACAAAGATACTTAATAATTCTGAATCAAGTGCAACTGAATTATACATAACAGATAGGTATTTGTTTTGTGATAATTCTTTAAATTATATAAATATGATAATAGATATATTAAGTGATATTAATATTAAAGAAATAAAATTTATAGTACCAAAAGGATTTAGTGGATTTAATTTACAGTCATTTGAAGTTGTTAAACAGGAATTATTAAAAAAAGAAATTAATATTGAGACATTGTATAATGACACATTTCACGATAGATTTTGGATTTCTGATATAAGTGGATTTGTAAGCGGTACATCACTTAATGGAATTGTACGAAGAACATCATTAATTCAACGCTTAGATCCATTAGATTATTTAACAGTATATAGAGAAATAAAGAAAATATAAGGAGGTAATTTATGTATAATTTATTTATAAGCCATTCATGGAAATACGGAGATGCTTATGACAAACTAGTAAAATTATTAAATAATGCGTCTTATTTTAGTTATAAGAATTATTCTGTTGAAAGTAGTAATCCATTAACTATTTATAATAAGAATTATTATGAAAGTGAGCTAAGAAATAAACTTGAAATTCAAATGAGAACATGTCATGTTGTTTTAATTTTAGCAGGTGTTTATTCATCATATAGTGATTATATACAAATGGAAATAGAAATAGCTAAAGAATTGAATAAGCCAATAATAGCTATCGAGCCATGGGCTTCAGAAAGAACATCATTAGTAGTTAAGAATTGTGCTAAATGTATTGTAGGATGGAATACAAGTAGTATAGTAGATGCAATAAGAAAACATTCAATATAGGTGAAAATATGAGGAAAGCTTTATTAATTGGAATAAATGATTATTATGATTTTCCATTAAGTTGTTGTGTAAATGATGTTGAGGCGTTAGAATCATCTTTATTATATAAATATGATGGGTCAGTTAATTTTTCTATTGAGAAGATATTAAACAAGAAAGCAACTAGAAGCAATATTAGACGTAATATAAAGAGACTATTTGAGGGAGATGGTGATGTTGCTTTATTATATTTTTCAGGTCATGGAATTGATGATATAAAAGATGGGTATATAGTTACAGTTGATTATGAGCAAGATGATTATGGAATAAAAATGACTGAAATTTTAGAATATGCTAATGAATCAAAGTATAGATATAAGATTATAATACTTGATTGTTGTCATTCAGGTTTTGCAGGTTCTCCAGGATTAATAGGTGACAAATCATTTCTAAATGATGGTGTAATAATAATGACAGCTAGTAAAAAAGATGAATCCTCAATTGAAATAAATGGACATGGTGTTTTTACAAATTTGTTATTAGAGGGATTAAATGGTGGTGCAGCTGATATATTGGGTAGAGTTACACCAGGAAGTATTTATTCCTATATTGATCAGGCATTAGGACCTTGGCAACAAAGACCTTTATTTAAAGCAAATGTTTCATCATTTATAAATTTAAAACAATGTGAACCTTCTATTCATTTAAAAGAATTAAAAGATACGTTATCTCTTTTTATTAAGGAAGATTCAAGTTATAGTCTCAATCCATCATATGAAAAAACAAATTATATTGGAAGTGAGCATAAAACTTGCGAACCATACGCTAAACAAGAAAATATTGATATCATGACAAATCTTCAAAAGTTAAATAGATTTGGATTATTAAAACCGATAGGTTGTGCAGATATGTACTTTGCTGCTATGGAAAGCAAAAGTTGTTGTCTTACACCATTTGGAAAACATTATTGGAAAATGATAAAAGAAAAGAAATTATAGTATTTGGAGAGATAGTTATGAAAAAAAAGAAAGTATTTATTTCATTTGATTATGACCATGATTCAGACATTAAAGGAGCTTTAGTTGCTCAAGCAAAGAATGATGATTCACCATTTGAAATTTATGATATGTCCATAAAAGAAGCTGTTGATGGTAATTGGAAAGAGTATGCAAGAAAGAAAATCAGATCTTGTGATTGTGTAATATTCTTATGTGGTTATTATACTGATATCGCAAAAGGGGTTACTGCTGAAATGTCAATAACTCGAGAAGAAAAAGTGCCTTATTTTTTACTTGCTGGAAGAAATGGAAATAATATAAAAAAAACCTAGTAATGCTTTAGGTGGTGATGAGGTTTATAAATGGACATGGAAAAATCTTAAGTTGTTATTAGAAGGGAAGAGGTAATTATATGAAAAAAATATTTTACAATTGTAATGCGATAGGTAATTTTGATGATAATATAGTTGAAAATGATAATAAGAATTTAAATACTAGGTTAAAGAAAATTTTAACTGAAAATGATGTTTTATCAATGCAAGAAATTCAAAAATTAATTACACCAATAATTAGGGAATGTGATGTTTTTATTTCATATTCTCATAAAGATACAAAAATAGCAAAACATATAGCTAATGAGCTTATGAAAACAGGGAAAACTATATTTTTGGATTGTCTTTATTGGGGAAATATAGACGATGCATTAAGAGTGTATGATGATAAAAATTGTAAAAAAGATGAGTGGTCTTATAGTTATGAACTAAGAAACAAATCGACTTCAATATTTCATATGATACTTGTTGACTCTATATGTAAGACAATAGAAAATTGTAATACATTTATTTTAATAAAATCGCAAAACTCATCAGTATTAGAAAATACATATTCACCATGGATTTATTTAGAAGTTGAAATCGTTAATAAAATAAAGTCTGATTATACATTTTATTTTGAGCATAGTTCAAGTAAAAATGAAGTTTCTTTTCCACTAAAACTTGATGGATTTGAAGAGGTTAATTCTATACAGGCATTAATTAATACTATTGCTTAGGTTTTAAATTAAAAAATTATAAATAGATAATATCTTTGTTTGGTTGAATATTGCATACAAGTAGAGATAAAGTTAAAATTAATGTTTAGAATTAATGTAAAATTTCCCACTTTTAACTTATAACAAGATATTCAGTACACTAAATGAAATTACTGATAACTTAATTGAGCTTAATAATGACAAAATTCATTCTGAATATACAATTATTAAAGAATATGTTAATATGACTAATTTGTTAATTGAATTAATAAAAGAATCAGTTGAATATTCAAAGAGAATATATTTAGCATATACAGGAGATAATGTAAGATTATTAGATGTATTACATGAAATAAGGCTTGCTGATGTTATTAAGAAGATAAATAGTAATTTATTATATAATGAATTAAAAAATAGATTAGAAGTTGAATTTGGAGAGAAAATCAAAAGTGGTAAGCTTTTCCCACAAGTAGGTTTCAGCAATGCATCTGCTTTAATATCAGTTAGATGGAAAACTTATTATGATGAAAATGATAAAGATAAAGGATACTTTTTAATAGGTCCACAATTACAAGATACAAAGTTCAGATCAATGATTCATGTATGTACTGAACACATTGGCATTAAAGATGTAAAGAATATAAGTGAAGATCAAAAGAACTTGATATTTGAAATAGCAAGAGAAAGTATATTTAATTATGAATATCATAAAACAAGACTAAAGAAAGGTTATAATGAGTATAAAGGTACATTTGATAATAAGAACTATCTTTGCTTGTATAGATATAAATTACTAAATGATTATTCTTTTGATACTATATGTAATGAGTTTATAAAAGAGATTAAGAAGTTTAAAGATGTTGATTGTAAGAAGTTTTATGATGAAATAAAGAGTAAGATAAATAATTAAATTTAAAGGCAAAGGTTGATTTATAATATGTTAGTGTATTATATCAGGGTCCTAGTTCTTTTAGTCTCGTTTGACAATTTTTAAAGATTTATTTGAAAAGTATTAAAAAGATATAAAAATAGTAAAAAAAGGCTAAAAATGGATGCTTGAAAGACAAAAGGTCTTGATTTTAAGTAAAAATAGAAAAGAGACAAATTAGCTTTTAAACACTAAGTGAGTAAGACAAAAGCAATCTGATGTTGCAACCTATTTGGTATGAACAAATTATAGTTTTAAATAGACAAAAATTATTTTTTTCACAAAAATTGACTATTTAAATTGTATTTTTTAATTTGAAATGGTATAATTGTATTATGAATAGGAGTGATTTTATGAATTTATATAAAAGAGAAGAATACTTAAAAAGAATAAGAGGATTCTATCATGATACAGATATTATAAAAGTAATTACTGGTGTTAGAAGATGTGGAAAATCATCTATAATGCTGATGATAATGGATGAAATATTACAAAGTGGAATAAGTGAAGAAAATTGTGTTTTTATTGACTTAGACAGTAGAAAGTATAGTAAAGTTAAAACAAAACAAGCTTTAGAAGAATTATTAGATTCATATTCTAATATTAACGGGACTAAATACATTTTTATCGATGAAATTCAAAATATTAATGATTTTGAAGAGGTAATTAATGCATTTAGAAATGACGGAGAATATTCTATATTTATCACTGGCTCTAATTCGTATTTATTAAGTGGTGAATTAGTAACAAAACTTACAGGGAGATATATTGAATTTGAAGTATTTACATTATCATTTTATGAATATTTAGAAATGAAGAAGTTTTTTAATAAACCAGTTGATTCTAATATATTG
>CAZHQU010000146.1:0-5273 GCA_964534245.1 uncultured Coprobacillus sp. | reverse complement strand
CTTGTATCCAATTTGCTGAAAAAGAAAATGAAATTGATACAATTTAAAAAATAATATTAGAATTTAATATAAACTAATATGTTAATATGTATTTGATAAAATTAAGTGAATTTAGAAAAAATGCTTCTTTAGTAAAAAATAATTAGGTTGTTTTAAATCATACATAGTATCTTGATATTTAGAAAAAGGTTATTTTAAAAGTGCTGAAAAGTTGCCTTTAGAAATTGATAAACATTGAAATAACTTTAATTTGTTTGGTAGATTTATATATTTAAAACTTAAATGATAAAATGAAACTATCTTTACTAGGGATAGATAGATAATTGATTCGTTTTATAGCCCATAATAAAAGATTGCTTTATTACATTTTTACCAATCTAAGGATGGATTTTGTTTCATAAATTTAGAAAGAGTGAAATAATACTATTAGAAAAAGGTGAAACACCAGTAAATGATTATGTTTGGGGATTTTATTATAATAGTGAAACAATTTATATGGCTATAACGAGGTGAAAAATATATGCATTTTATAAAAATTTTTATTATGATAATTATAATAATAGTAGTAGGAGGATGTACAAATAATCGAAAATTAGAAATTATTGATAAAAATATTCAACTTTGTAATGAACATGAAGTAATATCTATTTCAGAACTAGATGAAATTTATAATTGTGGTTTTAATGGGAAGAAATTATTTGCTTATTTGTGTGATAAAAATATTAAAAAATAAAATTGTTTGTAATGAATGAAGAATTGTTATACATGTATAAGAGCTGAAGAAATTGGTATTCTGTATATTTTCGTAGGAAAGAAAGAATATGGATATCAAGTAGCTTATTTAATTATTAAAGAAAATAATCCTATATATAAATTCGATGATTTAAATCTTTTATCAATAGAAGGATCAAATATTAATGATGTAAATAAAATTGATAAATATTTAAAATATGATACTTTATATACTAGTTTTACCAGAACAATAACTACACATTTTCATCAGATAACAAAATTATAAAAATATATTCTTCTAATGACAGTCTAAATAATATTACACACATAAAATCTCAAGAGAAAAGAAACAGCATGGATCTTATAAAAGAAATAGATGAAATTTATTGGAAATAATAAATTTTCATAAGTTTAAATGCATAATATTAAATTCTTAAATGAGAAAATTTTATTGATTTACTTGAATACTTTATAGACTATGCAATTGCTGTGATCACAGGATTATTCCCTGTGATGATGACTATATTTTTATGTAGATATTGTAAACTTGAAATAAGAAAAGTAATATTTGTATTACTAATTTATACTGTTATACCAATTTATATATTATATTTTACTTTTTCTGTTGATATTTTATTATATCAAATCGCTGGATTATTATCATCTTATATTTATGCATTATGTGATAAAAAAATTAAAAAATATAAATAAAGAAAAAGAAGAATAAAAATAATTGCTTAAATAGTATGGAGATATAGGTAAACTATATCTCTATATTTTTTATTTTCAAAACATCTCTTAATAGACAAAAAAATTAATGTATGTTATAATATTTATATAAGAATAAATTGAGGTATATTATGTCGATAAATGAAAAAGTTGTAAATGTAATTGGTGCTGGTTTAGCAGGGTGCGAAGCAAGTTACTATTTAGCTCGTCATGGAGTTAAAGTGAATTTATACGAAATGAAGCCAACAAAGAAAAGTCCTGCTCATAAGAGTGATATGTTTGCTGAACTTGTTTGTAGTAACTCATTAAGAGCAGCATCTTTAGAAAATGCTGTTGGGTTATTAAAAGAAGAGATGCGACTTATGGGTTCTATAGTTATTGAAGCTGCTTTAAAAACATCAGTTGAGGCTGGTGGGGCACTAGCTGTTGATAGGGAACTTTTTGCTGAGTATATTACTGATAAAGTTAAAAATCATCCAAATATTACAGTTATAAATCAAGAAGTAACTGAGTTACTTCCTGGTCCAACTATTGTTACTACAGGTCCACTTACAAGTGATGCTATGAGTGAAGAGATTAAAAAGTTTGTTGGGAAAGATTATTTATACTTCTTTGATGCTGTTGCCCCAATAGTTACTAAAGATTCTATTAATACTGATATTGCATATTTAAAATCAAGATATGATAGAGGAGAAGCTTCTTATTATAATTGCCCTATGACTGAAGAACAATTTAATAAATTCTATGATGCTTTAGTTACTGCTGAAAGAATGGTTCCTCATGATTTTGAAATGAAAGTATTTGAAGGATGTATGGCAGTTGAAGATATGGCAGATCGTGGTAGACAAACATTACTTTTCGGTCCAATGAAGCCGGTTGGTCTAAGACTTCCAGGAACAATGATTACTCCTTATGCTGTTGTACAATTAAGAGAAGATAATGTTAGTAAATCATTATATAATATTGTTGGCTTCCAAACTCATTTAAAATGGGGAGAACAAGATAGAGTATTTAGAATGATTCCAGGATTAGAAAATGCTGAATTCATTAGATATGGTATTATGCATAGAAATACATATATTAACTCTCCAGGTGTAATTAATAAATATTATCAAACTATTAAAAGAGAAGATTTATTCTTTGGTGGACAAATTACAGGTGTTGAAGGATATGTGGAAAGTTCTTCATCTGGTTTGGTTTGTGGGATAAATATGTTAAGATATTTAGAAAATAAACCATTAATTGATTTTACTAGTGTCACAGCAACAGGTTCATTAAGTAATTATATAAGTAGTGAACATGAAGAGTTTGCACCAATGAATGTTAACTTTGGTATTTTTACTCCAATTGAAGGAAGACTTAAGAAGCTTGATAGAAAGAAACAATATGCTGAAAGAGCATTACATAAACTTAATGAGTTTTTAGATGAGATTAAATAATACTAATATAGATTATAAAATATAGACACATAAGGTGATTTGATGACCGATATAGAAATTAGAAATGCATATAGAGATTTTCTAGAAGTTGAAAGAGGATATTCTGAACATACGTTACTCAACTATATGAATGATATTGATGAATTTATAGAATACTTAAGTAAGAATAAATTTAAAGGTATGTGTAACTGCACAGTTAACATTGCTAGATTTTATTTAATGTACTTAAATGATCAAAAATTCAAAGCTACTAGTGTTGCTAGGAAACTATCTAGCTTAAGAGGTTTGTATCGTTTCATGGTTAGTGAAGGTCATGTTAAAATGAATATATTTAATGAGGTAAGTAGTCCTAAAAAAGGAAAGATGTTACCTAAGCAACTTTATGTTGACGAGATTGAAGCAATGTTCGATTCTATTGATTGTAAAACAGTAATTGGAATGAGAAATTATTGCTTGTTAGAGATGCTTTATGATACTGGAATGCGTGTGAGTGAAATTTGCAATCTAGAATTATCTAATGTTGATTTTTCATTACATTACATAAAAGTGTTTGGTAAAGGCAAGAAGGAAAGAATAGTTCCTATGATTGATCCTCTAGAAAGTGCTATTAGAGATTATTTAGCGTTTTCTAGAAGTATATTGATTACTAAGGCACAAGTAAGAAGTAATAACTTTTTCTTAAATCATCGCGGAGGGCCTTTAACTCCAAGAGGTGTACGAGTAATTCTTGATGAAATTACAAGTAATACTTCGGATAAAATAAAAGTTCATCCACATATGATTAGACATAGTTTTGCAACTCACTTACTAAATGGTGGAGCTGATTTAAGAAGCGTTCAAAGTCTTTTAGGACATGTAAATTTGTCAACAACCCAAATTTATACACATATCTCAAAAGAACAATTGATTGCTGAATACAATAAGTTTCACCCACATGCTAATTCAGATCCTAAAGATGAATGATTGAGATTATAAACGGGAGAAGGGTATGAAAAAATTTCATAAAATTTCAGAGAAAGAACATAGTAAGTTTGCAAGTGTATTTGAATATAATGATATTGTAATACCAACTAGACAAACAGGTAAATCTTGTGGGTATGATTTTGTCTGTCCTCATGATTTAACTATTAAAGCTAATAGTGTGGATAAAATATATTCAGGAATAAAATGTGAACTTGATGATAATGAGTTTTTAATGCTAGCAATTAGAAGTTCTAAAGCCATTAAAGACAATTTAGTTCTAGCAAATCAGGTGGGTATAATAGATGCAGACTATTATAACAATATTGGAAATGAAGGTCATATTATTATTGCGATAAGAAATATGAATGACTATGATGTTGAAATCAAAAAAGGTGAAAGGATATGTCAAGGCATAATTTTAAAATATGAGGTGGTTGATGAAGACTGCCCAAATACAAATACTAGATCAGGTGGAATCGGTAGCACAGGGAGGTAAATTATGATTAGTAAATGTAAAAGCATAGCAAAAGAAGCTATTAAAGGTAAAATTGGTATAATGATAGTAATCTATCTAATTACGTTTGTGATAAGCGTTGCATTATCTTTAATAGGATTTGATTGGGAAACTGGTGAACAAACAGGGAATTTAAGCATTGCATCTTATTTTGTTCTTCCATGTTTTGAGATGAGTGCAATAATTTGTACATTTAAAGTATTAAATAATGAAAAACCAACATCAAATGATATTACATCAGGATTTAAAAACTACTGGAAAATTATTGGAACATATGCGGCAGTTGCTTTATATACTTTCTTATGGTCACTTTTAATTATCCCAGCATTTATTAAACCATTTTCATATGCGATGACTATGAGAATTTTGAGAGATAATCCTGAATTAACTGCTAATGAAGCAATTACAAAAAGTAGACAAATGATGGATGGACATAAAATGGAATTATTCTTAATGAACTTAAGCTTTATTGGCTGGATGATATTATCAATTTTCACAGCTGGAATTTTATTATTATGGGTAGAACCATATATGCAAACTGCGATTTCTCAATTTTATATTGAAATTGGAGGCAAAGGGAATAGTAATCTAAGCGATGGTGATGTAATAGTAAATCGTGATTCTGTATCATATGAAGAATTAAGTTCATTCTTAAAAGAAAAGAAGTGTCCATTATGTGGTAAAATTAATCCATCAGACAAAGAATATTGCGTTGTTTGTGGGGAAAAATTAGATAGTGATAATTATAATTAAGGTTAGTTTTCTAACCTTTTACTTATGCAATTTATATAAATAAAATTTATAATAAAATTGTTGCAAAACCAAAGAGATTGTGGTATAACCTGACTTTTACAGCTTTATGCTACAGAAATGTATAAACATCCAATAAAATTTTA
>CAZHQU010000145.1:0-5283 GCA_964534245.1 uncultured Coprobacillus sp. | reverse complement strand
CATTTTACCTCTACTTATATTAAGAATATATGTTATAATATGTATAAATTTGTTTGAAAAGGTGATTTTAATGTTAAATAAATTAGTTAGATCAATTTTAGCTGGCATAGCTATATCATTAGGGTGTGCAATTTACTTATTATGTAGTAACAAAATTGTAGGTGCATTTCTATTTTCTGTTGGAATATTAATGGTAATGGAATTTAAATTATTACTATATACAGGTTATGTTCCCACTCAAAGAGAATCTCAAAGTTTTAAAGACTACATAATTAACTCTACATTTGTTTTTATAGGTAACTTAATCGGTGGTGCCTTAACAGCTGGTCTTTTAGCTCTTACAAGATTAAAAGAATCATTATACTCAGCAACAACTAATCTATGTGAAATTAAACTTTCTGACAACTTATTAAGTATATTTATTCTTTCAATTTTTTGTGGAATAATTATTGCTGGTATAGTAAAAGCTACCAATCTTAAACACAAAGTTTTATATGTTGCAATGATGATTGCTACGTTTATTTTATGTGGATATGAACACGTTGTAGCTAATTCATTCTACTTCTCATTCAGTTTAAAACTATTTACATTTGAAGGATTACTATTTATGCTTGTCTGTTTATTAGGAAACTTTGTAGGCGGAATCTTATGTAGTTTCGTAAAAACTACAGAAAAAAACGACAATTAAATGTCGTTTTTCTTTTGCTTTTCAGCTATTCTTAATTTAGCACTATGTGCTCTGTTATTCACTTCTAATTCTTCTAAAGAAGGAAGGATCGGACTTTTTGTAATCAACTTCAAAGGAGCTAATTCTGTAATTACAATTGGTAAATTTTTAGGAACTTTAATTTCGCTATATTCTTTAAAGGTGTGTTTACAAATCCTATCTTCAAGTGAATGGAAAGTAATAACAACAATTCTTCCACCTAAATCAGTTAAATCAATTGCTTGCAATAATGATTTTTCAAAAACTTGTAATTCATCATTAACGGCTATTCGCAAAGCTTGAAAAGTTTGCTTTGCAGGATGGCCTTTTTTATTTAATATTTTTTGTGGTAAAGCACTTTTAATAACTTCTACTAACTCAAATGTGGTATTGATTGGTTTTATATTTCTAACCTCTACTATCTGCTTAGCAATTTTATAAGCGAAAGGATCTTCACCATATTTATTAATTATTTTACTTATTTCATCTAAAGAATAAGTATTAACTATATCATGAGCAGTTAAAATAGCATCTTGATCCATTCTCATATCTAAATAAGCATCATATTTGTATGAAAAGCCACGTTCTGGGTCATCAAATTGAAAACTTGATACGCCTAAATCATATATAATTCCATCAATTTTTGTCACATTTAATTTAGTTAATTCTTCTTTTAAATTTACAAAATTAGCTTTAATAATAGTAAAATTCGTTCCAATTTCACTCAAACGAGTTTTAGCCCTATTAATAGCAAAATCATCTTGATCAAAACAATATAAATGTCCTGTAGTTAATCTTTTTAATATTTCAGATGAGTGTCCACCACCACCTAAAGTAGCGTCGACATATATTCCATCTTCTTTAATATTTAAGCCATCAATACATTCATTTAACAATACGCTTATATGTTTCATAAATTATACCCCCATAAATAGAAAATAGATGCTTGCTGCATCTATTTCTATCAACTATTCTTCATTCTTTTCTTTTACTGAAACAACTTGAACACCTTTATAATAACCACAACTACGGCAAACTCTATGAGCTAATGTTAATTCTCCACAATTTGGACAAGTAATCATTCCAGGTGCAGTTAATGCTAAATGTGAGCGTCTCATTCTTTTCTTTGTCTTAGAAATTCTTCTAAATGGTGCGATCATTGCGCTTCACCTCCGTATAAGTCTTTAAGTGCTTTAAAGCTTGAATTAATTTCTTCCTCGGTTTCTTCCTCTTCCATAAATTCATTTTCGTAGCCTTCTTTAACTACTTTAAGCGGAATGTTTAATACTATTTCTGATAAGATTGCTTCATCAAGGTTAATTGTATCTTTAGTAATAAGATAGTCATCTGAAGAATCGTCGATTGTATAAGAAAATCTTATCTGTGTATTAAACTTTAAAGGAACTAAAACATCAAGTAACGAAACAGAACATACCATAACTAAGATAGCATCAATATTTAAATCGAATAAATATTCATCGTAACTTACTTCATAGCATAAACCACTAATATGACATTTTTTAACATCTTTAATATCATCTTTTATGACCAATTCACTATATAAATCAAAGTCATATTCAAATGAAAATGGTTTAGCTAATTTACGAAGTTGAGGTATTGCCCATTTCATAAAATCACTCCAGCAACTAGAATTATATATTTTATATAATAAAAAGTCAACATAAATAATAAAGAAATTCGTTGTTTTTCGGATTATATTTGTCATAACTAATTATTTAAGTTATAATTAAAAAAGGTGAAGATAAAAATGAAAGTAATCGGAATAATTTGTGAATATAATCCATTTCATAATGGGCACTTATATCATTTACAAAAAGCCAAAGAAATTGCAGGTGAAGGAATTGTAATTGCAATTATAACTGGTTATTTTTCAATGCGCGGTGATATCAGTGTTATAAGTAAATTTGATAAAGTAAAAACCGCAATTGACAATGGTTGCGACATAACAATTGAATTACCATATTTACTAGGAACACAAAACGCAGATATTTTTGCCTTTAACGCAATTAAATTATTAAATAGTTTTAAAGTTACAGATATTGTATCTGGTTCAGAATCAAATGACATAAACCTAATAAATAATATAATAAACATTGAAAAAACAAATAATTTTCAAGAAAACATTAAAAAATATTTATCAGAAGGTTTTTCATATCGTAAAAGTTATAGCCTAGCGCTTGAAGAAAATAATATAAATCTTTCTGCAAATGATATGTTAAATGTTAAATACCAAGAAGCAATCAATAAAATTAATCCAAATATTAGCTTAACGCTAATCAAAAGAATTAACAATAACTATCATGATGTAATATTAAATGAAACAAATATCCAAAGCGCCACTGCCTTAAGAATGGCAAAGGATATTAAAGATTATGTACCAGCATATATAAATGATATCTTTATAAATCGTGGATTTTATGACATTAACAGTTTTACCTCAATTTTAAAACATCTTCTATTAACTCAAAATCTTTCTAACACTTTCCAAGCCTTAGAAGGTATAGAAAATAGTTTTAGAACAAACTTTGAATCAATTGATGAATTAATAAATAAATTAACAAGTAAAAGATATACAAAAACACGTTTAAGACGTTTTATAACCTATATTTTAACTCAAACTACAAAAGATGAAATCGAATCAATGAATAAATTAATACCTAGAGTTACTGGTTTTAATGAAAAAGGACAAAAATACTTAAATCAAAATAAAAAAGGCTTAATCTATTTCACTAGAGTTGTTAGTAAAATAAATAATGTATATGACAAAGAATTATTAATAGCTAAAATATTTAGCAATGTATTTAAAAAAGACTTTATTAAAATTGAACAATCCTTACCATATAAAAAATGACAATTAAGATTGTCATTATTTTTTTATTTTGAATTTCTAATTACTTTACGAACAGTTGATAATATTTGTGTTTCCTTTTCGCTTAAAGTATGAGTGGAACCATAAATACGATTTGGACGAGTTCTTAACGCAATTTCTAAAGATTCTCCATTTACTAAAGAAATAGACAACACTAAATTTTCAACTCCATTTTCATGGGTAGTCGCTGTTGAAATACTAACGATATCTTTATAATCAAATTCACAAGATACCTCGTGTCCTACATAACCATAGATATGATTTACAGATGAATGATAGTAATATAATGATTTTTCACCAAAGAATAACCAAGTATATCCAATTTGTGAATAATAAACTTTACTATCTTTCTTAAAATAACGATATATAATAGTTTTTCTTTTTGGATAAACTTCTGGACATACAATTTCAAATGGTTCTGCTAGATATCTGCTTTTAATATTATCAATTGATAAATTTTTAAACAATTGATTATAAGCAATTCCTCTATCATGAGCAATTACTGCTT
This sequence comes from uncultured Coprobacillus sp., assembly GCA_964534245.1. Lineage (GTDB taxonomy): Bacteria > Bacillota_I > Bacilli_A > ML615J-28 > CAG-698 > CAG-698. Next base: position 1,179 of record CAZHQU010000145.1, on the reverse strand, counting down.
CTACTTCTTCTCTAGTAATATTCTTTTCAAACAATCTTAAAATGGCAAGTAAAAAAGCTAAGAAGATTAACGAAGTAATACTACCAGAAATTAAATGATAAATAGAATTTTCATTATCTAATGTTTTATATGAAACAAAAGATGCGATTAAAAGTAACACAAAAGTCACTAAAATACTCCATCCTTTTACTCTAAAGAAGAAATCAAGAAGTAATTTTGAGCGTTTTTTTAATATTTTATCTAAATTTATACGAGTCATAACAAATACCTCCACTAATAGTTATTATAAACTATTTTTTGTAGAAAAAAAACACTTTTTTCTAATTTTAGGAAAAAGAAAATTAAACAAGACGAAAAATCGGAGAAATTATTCTCCGACGCGATTATTTATTTTTCTTCGTGATGTTAATTCGCCATTTTTATTATAAATAGCCAACTCATCACCAGTTTCTTCGCAATGATTTCTTCCGGCATTAACAGCTTCATCTTTAGTTTGATAAGAAGCACCATCAACACATTCGCCCGCACCGTTATATAAGCGCCAAGCTTTCTTTTCATTGCAAAACTTTACCTCGCATTTAGTATTCAAAAGTATCACCTCAAAAATATTATTTACGAGGAAAATCTAATTATACTTTTTTAATCATTAATTCACACATTAAATTAGCGAATTCAACAGGATTTTCTGGCATAATTCCCTCAATCAACAATGCTTGTGAATATAATAATTTTGCGTATTTACCAATTTCATCACTACCTGATTCATAAAGTGTTTCAATAGCTTTGAAAATTTCGTGATGAGGATTAATTTCTAAAATCTTATCAGCCTTAATTCCATAATCATTTGGCATCTTATTCATCACACGTTCCATTTCAAAAGAAACACCATCACCACTAACAAGACAAACGGCAGATGTAGTTAAACGTTTTGATAAAACTACTTCTTTAACTTCACCTTCTAAAGCTTCTTTTAAAGTTTCTAGTAGCGATTTCTTTTCTTCTTTTAAATCATCAATAATTTTCTTTTCTTCTTCAGTTAACAAATCCAAATCACCTGAATTAATAGATTTAAATTTCTTTCCATCATATTCAGCTAAAATCGTAATCATAAATTCATCAACATCATCAGTTAAAACTAACACATCATAGCCTTTACTCTTAATTGTATCCATTTGTGGT
>CAZHQU010000144.1:0-5302 GCA_964534245.1 uncultured Coprobacillus sp. | reverse complement strand
AAGCATATCTTTTGGATTTGCACTTTCATAGGATATCTTCCCTACAATACGTTCTAAGTCATAAACTGATTCTAACTTATTGCGTAGTTCTGTTGTTTCCAAGAATGACTTTATCATTAATGAAATTATATTATGTCTTGCTTGAATTTTTTCTAAATCAACTAATGGAAATATTAATGATTTTTTTAAATATCTACTTCCCATTGCTGTTGAGCATTTATCTAGAACAGCAAGTAATGTATTTTTCTTACTACCAAATCTTAGTGTTTCTAAAATTTCAAGATTTCTACGTGAGGATAAATCAATTCTCATATAGCCAGTAATATTGTACTTACTAACTTTTTGCATATGCACTAATACTTTCTTTTGGGTTAATATAATATAATTTAAAAGTCTTAAGAAAGTCTCTTTTTCATCACTTTCTAAATCTTCAACTAGATTAGACATATAATCAATGCTTTCAGTATTATCTTCTTCAGAAATAGTTAATGATACTAAAGATTTAATTGTTTTAAAAACATTCTTATTACAAGTAGATGAAACAACAATTTCTTTTGTTTTTAACTTTAATAATTCAGCAATCAATATATCATCATTTGCTGGTAAATTAGTTAAATAATTCTCACCAGTAGAAATATCGCAATATGCTAAAATGTATTTATCTTTATAAAATGAAACTGTAGTAATAAAGTTGTAATCAGTTTCAACTAAACTAGTGCTATCAGTAATAGTACCGGGAGTAACTATTCTTACAACTTCTCTTCTAACAATACCTTTCGCTTGAGATGGGTCTTCGACTTGTTCAACGATAGCAACTTTATAACCTTTATCAGTTAATTTATCAATATAGCTACTCGCACTATGAAATGGAACACCACACATAGGTACACGTTCAGCTGTTCCAGCATCTTTACCTGTTAAAACAATTTCTAATTCTTTACTTGCAACAATTGCATCATTAAAGAACATTTCATAAAAATCACCAAGTCTAAAAAAGACAATAACGTCTTGGTATTTTTCTTTAATACTTAAATATTGTCTTATCATTGGAGAATATTGCATTTTATCGATATTTTCGTACATAATTTTCACCTTTTTCATTAAATTATACCATATTACGATATTTATTTCAATTAACTTTATATCAAAAAAGAATATGCAAAAGCATATTCTAATTAATCTTATAAAATATTATATTTTATTCAGCTTGATTTAATTTAGTCATATTAACTAATCTTAATACAACTGGAGACAATCCAGAATTAACGGCAAACTCAATTAAGAAGTTAAATCCGATAAAAGTAAAGAAAAGGTAAGCAATTGCATTTTGACCTGTAGTATTAAACTCTGCTAATAAATCAGCATAAAATACTAAAGCAGCAATTGCGAATAATCCAGTATTGATAATTGGTACACTTATTGAAGCAAGTGTTACTGCTAACTTTTTATTCTTGTTAACAAGTAATTTATAAATCCAACCAGCTGAGAGACCAGCAAGTCCCATTTTCAATACACAAACAAAGAATGTAGTTACTATGCCATATGACCAGAATAAAGAAATGGTTGCTGGAGCTACAAAAACTAATAAACCACTAACACAACCTAACGCAAATCCAGCTAAAGGACCATAAATTATAGCACCTACAGCAATTGGAATTAAAGATAGTGTAATGCTAACAGGTCCAAATTGTACATAATTACTAAATAATTGTAAAACAATGACTAACGCTGCAAATACTGCAATTCCTGTAATTCTTTTAATTTTTAAACTTTTATCCATTTTTTCCTCCTTTTTAGGCTTCAATTGAAGTCCCATAAGTTTATAAAATTATATATTAGTCTAGGAACTCAAATTCATATCCAAGGACACGTACTGTATCACCATGTTTTACGCCTAAATCACGTAATGCGTCATCAACACCTAGTTGTCTTAAGCGTCTAGCAAACATTTTAACATTGGCATCATGTGTAAAATCGGTAATTTCAAAGTATTTTTTAACCATTGGTCCTGAAACTTCGTAAACTCCATCGTCACATATCTCAATCTTAAATGGCGCTTCACTTGGTGTGAATTTGTATTCTACAACTTCCTCAACAACTTCTTCAGTATTTAATTCTTCTAGATTTACTGTCTCAATTAGATCAGCTATCTTATAAAGTAATTCATCTAAATTATCTTTTGTATATGCGCTGATTGGAATAACAGGAACATCAACTTTTTCTAAAAACTTTTCTAGATTTTCCTTACTCTCAGGCATATCCATTTTATTAGCACAAATAACTTGAGGACGTTTTAATAGTAGAGGATCATAACTTCCTAATTCTTCATTAATCTTAATATAATCTTCATATGGATCACGCCCATCAATTCCAGCCATATCTATAACATGTACTAAAACTCTTGTTCTTTCTACATGTTTTAAAAATCTAAATCCTAAACCTAAACCATTTGACGCACCTTCAATTAAGCCGGGTAAGTCAGCCATTACAAAACTTCTACCATCTTTAACTCTTACAACACCTAAATTTGGAGCTAAAGTTGTGAAGTGATATGCGGCAATTTTAGGTTTTGCCGCAGAAACAACTGATAATAGTGTAGATTTACCAACACTTGGGAATCCTACTAAACCAACATCAGCAAGCATCTTAAGTTCAAGTTTTAATTCTTTTTCTTCACCAGGCAAACCTTTTTCACAAACCTTTGGAGCAGTAACACGAGAATTAGCAAATGAAGCATTACCTCTACCACCTTTACCGCCTTTAGCAATGATTACTTCTTCCTTGTCTTTTGTAATATCTGCTATAACAGTGTTAGTTGCTAAATCAGTAACAACAGTTCCTAATGGAACTCTTACATACACATCATCACTATCTGCACCAAAACAATCCTTAGGCATACCATTTTGACCACTCTTTGCTTTAATGATGCGATGGAACTTAAAGTCAATTAATGTTGTTAAACCTTTATCGCCAACAAAAATTATATCTCCGCCTCTACCACCATTGCCACCAGATGGTCCACCTTTTTCAACAAACTTTTCATGACGGAAAGCAACACATCCATTTCCACCATTACCAGCCTTGACATTTATTGTAATTTCATCAACAAACATTTTACTTTCCTCCACTTAATTAAATTTATTAAACCATAAAAAAATGCACTCTATACAAGTGCATTTATAATGTTACGCTTCAACTGGATAAACAGACACTTGTTTTTTGTCTTTACCTTTGCGTTCGAATTTAACGATACCAGAAGTTGTAGCATATAAAGTATCATCTCCACCTAAACCAACGTTTTTACCAGGGTAGATTCTAGTACCTCTTTGACGGTAGATGATTGAACCGCAGTTTACAAATTCACCATCAGATGCTTTACAACCTAATCTCTTAGCGTGTGAGTCACGACCATTCTTAGTAGAACCAGCAGCTTTCTTAGACGCAAAAAATTGTATATTTAATCTAAACATGAGAACTCCTCCTTATAATATTTTAGCCAAAATACTTTATCTTTAAATATTTTGGGTATTGAGAATGAACAGATTCTAGCGTTTCAAGCAATGTCTCCATTGTCTTATCTAAAGTAGATCTTATATTTATATCATTCTCATTAATTGTAATATCAATGATAACTTTTTTCTCATCATATATAATATCACAATTATCAGATAACTTAGAAACTAAGTTAGCTGTTAAAATCATTGCTGTAGATACAGAACTACAAACAATATCATAACCATATTCAGCATAACCACTATGCCCTTCAACCATTATTCGCTTAACCGTTTTTTCTTTCCAAACAGAAGCAACTGTCATTTTACACCTACTAATTAAGCATTAATAGCAGTAATTTTAACTTTAGTATAAGGTTGACGATGGCCTTGTTTTTTGTGATAGTTCTTCTTTGATTTATACTTATAAACGATGATCTTTTTACCTTTACCGTGTTTTTCAACAACAGCAGTAACTTTAGCACCTTCAACATATGGTGCACCAACTTTTTCATCTAGCATAAGTACTTTGTCAAAAACAACTTCAGCTTCAGGAGCAGCTTCTAATTTTTCAATATAAAGCTCTTCACCAACACTTACGCGATATTGTTTTCCGCCAGTTTCAATAATTGCAAACATTACTATTTACCTCCTCTAATATTTTTTAAGACACGCCATTAATGGTGGTTAAAATAATAATTAACACTTAGAACCAAATCAGTGCGGTTGCAGAATATTTACAACGTATATATTATACTATAAAATGCAATAAAAGTCAAATGTTTTTGTTTATTTATTTTTTTAAATTAATTTAATAAATTATTTATTGAAAGAAACAATAATATATGTTTACTAATCAATTACTTTTGTATATTATAAATATTAATTTTACTTAACTTTTACACTTAAAAGTGATATAATATTATTCGAGGAGGAACGATATGAAAAAAAGCAAAAAAAATATAATTGGAAAAATATTTTCTTTTGTTTTTGTTGGATTCTTTATAATAACATTTATATATCTAATCTATGACCTAATTGGTCCATTAAAGGAACTCCTTGTTAATCAGGATGATGGTCCATTTAAAGATGCTCTTGAAGATTATGGTATATGGAAGTATATTATAATGATATTATTAAATACAATTCAAGTATTTTTGACTGTTATGCCCGGTGAACCAATACAACTTTTATCAGGTATAACATGTGGAATTCTATATGGTATAATTGTATGTATAGTTGGTATAGGGATAGGCAATACATTACTTTACATTCTCATTAATAATTTTAATATGGAAATGTCCGATAGAAAGAAACAAAACGCTGAAAATTACGAGAAATTCTTAACGACTGAAAAATCTAAAGATAAAAAATCATTCACATGGTTTATTTTAGGATTGTATTTTGCTCCAATTATTCCTTATGGTGTAATTGCTTATACAGCCGCAAAAGGCAAAATGAAATACTTTAGATACATATTAGTAACTACTTTAGGAACACTTCCATCAATATTAATATGTATAACAGCAAGTAATTTACTATTAAAGTTCACTTTTGATTTTACCAGTCTAATTCCAATACTAATACTAGGAACAATATTATTTATTCTAATTATATTAATATTCAAGTATAAAAAACAAATATCAAATCATATATTACAAAGAAGTATCAGAGCAACAATTTTATGGTTAATACCTTTAATTATTTTAACTATTTTATTAAGCACATTTTTATTAACTTCTAAATATATTGCATGTGCAATTATTGTTTTAATAATTATAGTATACATAATACTATATGCAATTTATGGT
>CAZHQU010000143.1:0-5324 GCA_964534245.1 uncultured Coprobacillus sp. | reverse complement strand
GCTTAAATCAATCTCTTCTACTACTTTTTTTATCTCTTTAGAGTTATTAAAGGTTAATACTCCTCCTATACCTAAGAAATAACCAAGTTTGACAAAATCTTTTGCCATTTCCACACTACCAGAATAGCAATGTAAAACTCCATTAGTTTGATTTGTTTTCAATATATTAAAAGTATCGCTAATAGAATCTCTTGAATGTACAATTATTGGCAAATTCAGTTCCTTAGCAATATTTATTTGTTTAACAAAGAATTCTTTTTGTAAATCAACATATGTTTTGTCCCAATAATAATCTAATCCTATTTCACCAATCGCAACAACATTATCATTCTTACAAAATTCATATATCCATGACAAGTCTTTGTCAGTTTCTTTATGAACTTCACTTGGATGAACACCAACTGCGGCATAAATAAAATCATATTTTTTAGAAAGTTCAATTGCTTTAACTGAAGAGTTATAATCACACCCAACAACAATTAATTTCTTAATACCTGCTTCAAGTGATTCCTTTATTACTTCCTCTCTTATGTTTTCAAATTTACTATCATATAAATGCATATGTGTATCAATTATCATATAATCACCATTATTATTTATTTATAATATTATTATATCATATTTTAAGTGATTTGATAATATATTTTTAGTATCAATAAAAATTAATTTGATATAAATAAAAAACTCTATTATATAACTCCTCAAAATAAAAGTATTAATGTGAGTGTGTTTTAATTAATGCGAACGAACGAGAACGAGATTTCAATCAAAAAAAGCCACTACATAAGTAGTGACTTGTATTTGTCTATAATTCTATAGTTTTAGTAACAAATTATTTAAAATTATTTAATAATTTTAGTAACGTTACCAGCACCTACAGTACGTCCACCTTCACGAATAGAGAACTTAGTTCCTAATTCGATTGCGATTGGGTGAATTAATTTAACAACTAATTCTGCGTTATCACCAGGCATGATCATTTCAACGCCTTCTTTTAATTCGATAACACCAGTAACGTCAGTAGTTCTGAAATAGAATTGAGGACGATAGTTAGTGAAGAATGGAGTATGACGGCCACCTTCTTCTTTTGTTAATACGTAAACTTGTGCTTCAAATTCAGTATGAGGAGTAACTGAACCAGGTTTAGCTAATACTTGACCACGTTGGATAGATTCACGGTTAACACCACGTAATAATGCACCAATGTTATCACCAGCTTCAGCTTGGTCTAATAATTTTCTAAACATTTCAACACCAGTAACAACTGTCTTTTGAGTAGCTTTGATACCAACGATTTCAACGTTGTCACCAACTTTAACTTGTCCACGTTCTACTCTACCAGTAGCAACTGTTCCACGTCCTGTGATTGAGAATACGTCTTCAACAGGCATTAAGAATGGTTTGTCAGTTTCACGAACTGGGTCAGGAATGTATGCATCAACAGCATCCATTAATTCAACGATTTTAGCTTCATAACTAGCATCGCCTTCCATAGCTTGGAATGCAGAACCTCTAATAACTGGGCATTCATCGCCAGGGAATCCATATTCAGATAATAAATCACGGATTTCCATTTCAACTAAGTCTAATAATTCTTCATCATCAACCATATCGCATTTGTTCATAAATACTAATAATTTAGGAACACCTACTTGACGGCTTAATAAGATATGTTCACGAGTTTGAGCCATTGGGCCATCAGTTGCAGCAACTACTAAGATAGCACCGTCCATTTGAGCAGCACCAGTGATCATGTTTTTAACATAATCGGCATGTCCTGGACAGTCAACGTGTGCATAGTGACGTTTAGCAGTTTCATATTCAACGTGGCAAGTGTTAATCGTTATACCACGAGCTTTTTCTTCTGGAGCACCGTCGATTTGAGAGTAATCCATAGCTTTTGCAGTACCTTGTTGAGCTAAAACTTTTGTGATTGCAGATGTTAAAGTAGTTTTACCATGGTCAACGTGACCGATAGTACCAATGTTAACGTGCGGTTTAGTACGTTCAAATTTTTGTTTTGCCATTTTAAAATTTTCCTCCTATAATAGTTGTAATTATATTTTAATATATTTTTTATTTTTTTGCAAGTACTAATTACTTAGAACTACGCTTTTTTAACACTTCTTCAGTAATACTCTTTGGACATTCTTCATATCTTGAGAATTGCATTGTAAAGTTACCTCTACCTTGAGTATTACTTCTTAATGCTGTTGAGTATCCGAACATTGAAGCTAGTGGAACTGATGCATTTAATCTATGGAAACGAGCTTGAATTTCTTGTGAATCAATTCTACCACGTTTAGCGATTAAATCACCAATAACGTTACCTAAATATTCATCAGGTACTTCAACTACAACACTCATGATTGGTTCTAATAATACAGGTTGACATGAAGTAGCACTATTCTTGAATGCTAAACTACCAGCAACTTCGAATGCGATAGCACTTGAGTCAACTTCATGGTAAGATCCATCATATAATGTTGCTTTAATATCAATTGTTGGGAATCCTGCTAAGTTACCATTAGCAAGTGCTGCTTCGATACCTTTACTTACAGATCCAATATATTCTTTTGGTACAACACCACCAACAACTGCATCAACAAATTCATAGCCTTTACCAGGGTTAGGTTCAAAGCGAACTTTAACATCCCCGTATTGACCATGTCCACCAGATTGACGAACAAATTTACCTTGAACTTCAGCAGTCTTCTTGATAGTTTCACGATAAGCAACTTGTGGTGCACCAACTGTGCATTCTACATGATATTCACGTTTCATTCTATCAACAATGATTTCTAAGTGAAGCTCACCCATACCTGCGATGATAATTTGTCCAGTTTCATGATCAACATATGATCTAAATGTTGGGTCTTCTTCAGCAAGTTTTTGTAAAGCTGTAGTCATCTTATCTTGGTCGTTTTTAGTTTTTGGTTCGATTGCTACACTAATAACAGGTTCAGGGAATGTCATTGATTCAAGAACAACAGGGTTCTTTTGATCGCATAATGTATCACCAGTAGTAGTGTTTTTGAAACCTACAGCTGCAGCGATATCACCAGCATGAACTTCTTTGATTTCCTTACGGTCATTAGCATGCATTAATAAGATACGTCCTAATCTTTCTTTTTCGTCTTTTGAAGAGTTGTATACATAAGAACCAGACTCTAATGTACCAGAATAAACTCTAAAGAATGTTAACTTACCAACATATGGGTCAGTCATAACTTTAAACGCTAAAGCAGAGAATGGAGCATCATCAGATGAAGGAACTTCAACTTCTTCACCTTTTTTATTTGTACCTTTGATAGTTGGTACATCAACTGGAGAAGGTAAATAATCACATACTGCGTCAATTAGGAATTTAACACCTTTATTTTTGAATGCAGTTCCACAAGTAACTGGGAAGAAATCTACTGATAAAGTAGCTTTTCTAATTGCAGTTTTTAATAAATCTTCTGGAATTTCTTGTTCATCTAAATAAAGCATCATTAATTCTTCATCAAAATCAGCAACAGCTGAAATTAATTCTTCACGACGTGCAAGTGCAGTTTCCTTCATATATTCTGGAATTTCAATTTCAATACAATTTTCATCAGGTTTACCATCATATTGATAAGCCTTCATAGTAACTAAGTCAATTAAACCAGTGAATTGGCTTTCAGATCCAATTGGTAATGCAATCGGATGAGCATTAGCTCCTAATCTATTATAAATACTTTCACAAGCAGCATCAAAATCAGCACCAGTTTTATCCATTTTGTTAATGTAAACTAAGCGAGGTACCATATATTCAGTAGCTTGTCTCCAAACAGTTTCTGTTTGTGGTTCAACACCAGCTTGAGCATCTAGAACAGTAACAGCTCCGTCTAGTACTCTTAGAGATCTACTAACTTCTACTGTGAAGTCTACATGTCCGGGAGTATCTATAATATTAATTCTATGGCCTTTCCAATATGTTGTTGTAGCAGCAGATGTGATAGTGATTCCACGTTCCATCTCTTGTTCCATCCAGTCCATTGTTGCTCCACCATCATGTGTTTCACCAATTCTATGGATTTTACCAGTATGATATAAAAATCTTTCAGAAACAGTAGTCTTACCAGCATCAATATGAGCCATAATACCAATGTTACGTGTATTCTCTAATGATACTTCACGAGGCATATATTAATTGACTCCTACCATTGATAATGAGCAAATGCCTTATTAGATTCAGCCATACGATGAGTATCATCTTTCTTCTTAACTGAACCACCTAAACCATTAGATGCATCAATGATTTCATTTGCTAATCTTTCTTCCATTGTTTTCTCTTTTCTTAATCTAGCATATTGAGTTAACCATCTTAAGCTAAGAGTCATTTTACGCTCAGGTCTTACTTCTACTGGAACTTGATAGTTAGCTCCACCAATACGACGAGCTCTAACCTCTAATTGAGGAGTAATATTTGCTAAAGCATCGTTAAACACTTCTTGCGCAGGGCGACCAGTTTGTTTTTCGATTCTTTCAAATGCACCATATAAAATTTGTTGTGCAACACCTTTTTTACCATCTAACATAATGTTATTGATCAAACGAGTTACAACTTGAGAATTGTAAATTGGATCTGGTAAAACTTTTCTCTTTGCTATATGTCCTTTACGTGGCATATAAGTGTCCTCCTTTCGAACTATTTAAATATTATTTTTTGTTATTATTTTAAAAATTATTTGTGCTTTATATTAAGCATCTTTCTTAGCACCGTATTTACTACGTGCTTGTTTACGTTTATCAACACCAGTAGTATCTAATGTACCTCTGATTACATGGTAACGAACACCAGGTAAGTCTTTAACACGTCCACCACGAATTAATACAACGCTATGTTCTTGTAACTTATGACCAATACCAGGAATATAAGCAGTAACTTCGATACCGTTAGATAAACGTACACGACAGTACTTACGAATAGCTGAGTTAGGTTTTTTAGGTGTCATTGTTGTAACCCTTGTACAAACTCCACGTTTTTGTGGTGATTCAACATTAGTATAAACCTTCTTTAAACTATTGTATCCAACAGATAAATGAGGTGATTTAGATTTACTAATTTTTGATTCACGTGACTTTCTAATTAACTGATTAATTGTAGGCATGTAATGTCCTCCTTTCAAATATTAGATGTACGATACACCACATTTCCAGGCGTATCAAAAAGTCAAATATATAAGTCTTGGTTTCCCAAAACTTATTCTTCACACAATCCTTATATATTATACTACAATTGAGATTTTTTGTCAAATGTTTTTTAAATTATTTTTAATCATTTATTCGCACATATT
>CAZHQU010000142.1:0-5354 GCA_964534245.1 uncultured Coprobacillus sp. | reverse complement strand
AAAATAAAATTGTTAAACCTAATTATGATAATTCTACAGTCAATATGATGAGTAGTATATTAAATAAATATAATGCTAAAAGTGATTATAATTCTATAAAAGCATTAGATGAAATAATTAATGATGCTGATAATGTAGTTTTATTCATATTAGATGGATTAGGAAATAATATTCTAAATAAGGTAAGTGCAAATGGTTACTTTAATAAAAACAAACTTTGCGAAATTACTTCCGTATTTCCTTCGACAACTGTTGCAGCAATCAATACAGTTTCAACAGGATTAACCCCAGTTGAACATGGATGGCTTGGATGGACTCTTTATTTTTCTGAAGTTGGAAGAACTATTGAAGTATTTAGAAATAAGTATGTAGGTCATAAAGAAGAAGTTACATTAAATTATTATGACATTTTAGATTATGAAAATATATTTACTAAAATAAAAAAATCTAATGTAAAGTGCAATTACTTTAGACCTGATTCAATTCCAACTAATATGAAAGATTCAGATAATTTTACATACAATAGTTTTAAAAAAGGATTAAAAACATTGAATAATGCTTTGAATAATAATTTAATAAATGATAAAAGTTTTACTTATTTTTATTATGATGATCCTGATAAAACGTTACATATTAAAGGCACTAAATCTTTTATTGTCAAATATAAAATTCGAAAAATTGAAAAACTTATCAAAAAATCTTTTTTAAAAGTAATATCAAATACAGTATATATCATTAGTGCCGACCATGGATTAACTGATATTGATGGATACATTTATTTAAGAGACGATAAAGATATTTACAAGATGTTAAAACATAGAATTTCTATTGAATCAAGAGCCTCAGCAGTTTTTGTAAAGGATAAATATAAACAAGAATTCAAGGAAGTTTTCCTTAAGAAATATGGCGATATTTTTGATGTGTATTCGAAAGAAGAAGTACTTAAAAATAATATTTTAGGTTATGGAATACCTCATAATAAGGTGGATTCATTCTTAGGAGATTATTTAGTAGTTTCTAAGGATAAATGGTGTCTACATTTTAGCACTGAACATAAGAAATTATTTAAAGCAAGTCATGCGGGAATGACTGAAGATGAAATGATTATACCTTTAATTGTTTTAAAAAAATAAAAATAGTCTCAATTGAGACTATTTATTTTTTTTATACATATTATTATTAATTTTTTCTCTTATGTATTCAACAAGTTCAGACGGTACATATGGAGAGATATCACTATTAAATTTAACTAGTTCTTTAATGGATGAACTAGATAAGAATAAGTTATTTGAAGATGGGAATAACACAAAAGTATCTATTGAATTATCAATAGTATGATTGAATTGGAATAATGATATTTCATTTTCATAATCAAATATATTTCTCAATCCACGGATAATAACATTAGCATTTCTACTTTTTGCATAATTTAATACTAGACCATCATCATATTCAATTTCAACATTATTTAAATCTTTTGTAGCAGTTTTAAGCATATAAACTCTTTCATCAGTTGTAAAACAGTAACTCTTAACTGGGTTAACTGAAACAACAACATAAAGTTTATCAAAAACTTTTGCAGCACGACGAATTATATCTAAATGTCCATTTGAAATTGGGTCAAATGAACCTGGGTATACAGCAATTTTCATTTTTCAAAGTCTCCTATATATTTATATTATACTTTATAATATCTCAAAACTCAATATTTTTCTTTACTTTTTTGTGTTTTTATTGTATTATATTATATGTATTATTATGCAAACTGGAGATAAATAATGAACATTAATTTAAATAGAAAAAAATGCCTCAAGTACTTGTATGGTAGTACAAAGACATTTATCCCTTATTTAATTGTTACAATATTAATGTATTCAGCTGAAGTTTTAACATTATTTATAATAAAAGATTTTATTAATAAGATTATCAGTCTCAACATTAATATAACTGCTTATGTTATAACTTTTGTTGTAAGCACTGTATTAACAATAATATTTATGGTTTTAAAAAATAATTTTAAATCTAAACTTTCTTTTAATATTCGAAATAAAATGATAAATGATGCTTATTCGTCTTTATTAGAAGCTGATATTAACGAACTGAAAAGAGAAGAAGTAAAAAAAGCAAGTGATAATATTATTTCAAATTGTAATTTTATTGCTAATAATTACATAAATAATGAAGTCCTAGATTTATATGAATTAATTATAGGAATAATTATTTTATCTTTTTCTGGACTTTTCGTTCAAACAATTTTAACTCTTGCTTTAGTTATATCTTTAATGTTTTATTATTTGAGCACAATGACTGTATTGTTTGCTTTAAAAAGGGCTAGTACTAAAGAACAAAAACTGAATGAAGAAAATAGTAAATATATAACGGATACGTTTATCGAAGTTAGAGATATTAAGTTAAAAAATGGTATTGATTTAGAAAAAAATATATTTAATAAAAAATTAGAAAATACGAATAAAAACTATTTAAGAAAAAGCTTTGCTGAGTTGTTATCAAATAAAATTGTTAACATTGCCTATATTTGTATTTTAGTATCGATTACCTTAGGTTTAGGTGGGTTATTCTATATTGACGATAGTTATTCTCTATCATTAGGAGATTTAATATATTTTGTATCAATTTCTCCAATTGTATATAATTTAATGTATAATGTACTTCATTGTAAAGTTAGATTAAGTTATATTGATAAACAAAATGAGGAACTTAATATTATTTACTCATTACACCAAGAAGGAAAATCTGAACCAATTTCCGCTCTTGAAGAAGTAAAATCTATTTCATTTAAAAATGTATATTTTAATTTGGAAAACAAAGAAATAATTTCAAACATGTCTTTTGATCTAGAAAAAAATGAAAAAATTGGAATATTATGCGAATCAAAGGAAGTTAGAGATGTAATATACAATATCTTAACTAAACTATATAAGACTAAAAGTGGAATTGTTGAAATCAATGGATGTGAATTAAATAAAATACGAACTTCATATTTAAGATCAATTATTACTTCAATTGATTGTGAAACAAACGTATTTAATAAAACAATTAAAGAAAATATTGTTTTTCCTGATGAGTTTGATGAGTATAAATACAATGATGCTCTAAATAAAACAGGTTTAAAAGAATTAATTGGATATATTCCAAATACAGATAAAACAATTATAGATGAGAAGTTTATTGAAAATCATAAAGATATTATGACAAGAATAATTTTTGCAAATGCATTTTATAAAGATTCTAAAGTGTTTTTATTAAATGATGTTTCAAGCAATCTTGATTTCGAAACAGAACGATTAATGTTTGACGAGATAAATAAACTAAAGAATAAAATGATAATTAATATAACTAATAAGGTATATTTGTTATCAAATTATGATAAGATATTAATAATAGAAGACGGAAAACAAGTTGAATATGGTAAATATGATGATTTAATGTATGACAAATCTTCATTGCTATATAAAACAGTAAAAAATGTAAAAATAAATAAATAATATATA
The DNA here is from genome assembly GCA_964534245.1 of uncultured Coprobacillus sp. Classification (GTDB taxonomy): domain Bacteria; phylum Bacillota_I; class Bacilli_A; order ML615J-28; family CAG-698; genus CAG-698. Next base: position 1,842 of record CAZHQU010000142.1, on the reverse strand, counting down.
AAATAAATACCTTTAGAAAAATAGGAGACCAATTATGGATTATAAATTAGATAGAGTTAGAACAAGATTTGCACCATCACCAACAGGATTTATGCACATTGGTAATTTACGTACTGCATTATATGCATATTTATTTGCAAAACAAAATAAAGGTGATTTCATTTTAAGAATTGAAGATACAGATTTAGAAAGATTTGTTGAAGGCGCATTAGATGTTATTTACAACACTTTAGACCAATCAAAAATGGTAATTGATGAAGGACCTAAGCAAGGTGGTAATTATGGACCATATGTGCAAACAGAAAGAAAATCAATTTATTTAGAATATGCTCAAAAATTAGTTGAGAAAAAAGCTGCTTATTATTGTTTCTGTGATAAAGAACGTTTAGATACATTAGCTAATGAAAATGGCATTAAGCGTTATGATAAACACTGTTTACATCTAAGTGATGAAGAAATTAAGGAAAGATTAGCCCGTGGTGATTCATATGTTATTCGTCAAAATATGCCTACTGAAGGTATAAGTGAATTTGATGATTTAGTATTTGGACATGTTTCTATTCCAAATAGTGAACTTGAAGATCAAATCTTAATTAAATCAGATGGTTTACCAACATATAATTTTGCTAATGTTATTGATGATCATTTAATGAAAGTAAGTCATGTTATGAGAGGGAATGAGTATTTAAGTAGTACTCCAAAGTATAACTTATTATATGATGCATTTGGTTGGGAACATCCAAAATATGTTCACTTAACTCCAATTATGAAAGATGCTCAAAGAAAATTAAGCAAACGTTATGGTGACGCTAACTTTGATGATTTCATTAGAAAAGGATACTTACCTGAAGCAATCATCAATTATATCGCATTACTTGGATGGAGTCCAAAAGGTGAAGAAGAAAAATTTACTATGGAAGAATTAATTGAAAAATTCTCTATTGATGGATTAAGTAAATCAAGTAGTATATTTGATGAAGAAAAGATGAGATGGTTAAATGGAGAATATGTTAAAGAACTTTCATTTGATAAATTTATGGAATATGCTAAACCATATTTTGAAGCATCATCAATTAAAGATAAATATTCTTATGAAAAGTTTGGTAAATTATTACAAGGAAGAATTCAAATTTTCTCAGAAATTGGTGAAAAAGTTGAATTTATTAATGATTTTAAGCAAATTGAAAAAGATCAATATTTTAATAAGAAATTAAAGATTAATGAAGAAGTTGCATTAAAAGTATTAGAAGATGTTTTACCAAAACTTGAAGAAATCGAATTTACTGAAGAAGCATTACATGATTGTATAGTTAAATCTGCTGAAAGATTAGAAATGAAATCTGGAGTTGTTTATACTGTTTTAAGAATTGCATTAACAAGTTATAATGTAACTCCTGGTGGATCTGTTGAAATGGCTGATATCTTAGGTAAAGAAGAATCTTTAAGAAGATTAAATCTTGCTTTAGAATGGCTTAAATAATTAATTATATTGACAATTATGGCAAAAAGTGATATAATATCTATACCATAATGAGTGCGTAAGGGACAGCCCCTATGACCGCACAGCAACCTGACATAAGTTAAGGTGCTAAAGGCTGTATGATGGGTTAATAAGGAATCTATGCCCATCTTTATGATGGGCTTTTATTTGGATTTATAATTATATAAATAAAATTATAAAAATTATCCAATAATAATTATTATAAAATAATAATTATATGTTTAAATAAAAAAATAATATAAAATAATTATAAAAAAAATTTAATATAGAAAGGTAGATTTTATGAATTTTATTTCTAAAGTAGATGCAAAAAGAGTTCTTGAAAAAGCATTAGCTACTGG
>CAZHQU010000141.1:0-5464 GCA_964534245.1 uncultured Coprobacillus sp. | reverse complement strand
GCCAATATATTAAGTTGGTCTATCTCAATTGGAATCGAATTAGACTCAGGAACTGCTAATAATGAAGCTTCAGTAGACTTTATATGTGATTCAAGTTCGTGATTTCTTATAAAATCAAATAGTTTATTAAAATCTATGTATTACTTTTGGAAATAAAAGTTCTATTACATTTAATGCAATAGAACTTAAATTATTTATTTGAATAAATCTAATGCATTTACAAATGCATTTCTTTCTGTTTTGAAATAATTTGATAATTCATCATAGAATATCATATCTTTCATTACATTAATTTTGATTAATGGTGATTCATTTCTGTTACTTCCATCAATTCCAGAGATTTTTATATAGAAACCATAATATGCTTCTGAAAGTGTGATTTCAGCAACCATTTCATTTCCATTTTCTGTTAAAGAGAATTTAGATACATAATTTCTAATCGCAAACCAATTGTCACCATTATCTGAAATCATTAGCGAATAGATTGCTGAAGATGAATTTTTATCCCAAGTAATTTTAAACGTTTCTCCTTCACTAAATGTATAACTATATTCTAAATCTTTACCATTAACTTGTAAGTTTTTATAATCACCTAAATAGTATTGGGCTGTAAATTCTATTGCATTAGAATAACTTACCATATTATCTTTAGAAGCATAAACACGATAATAACCTTTAGCATTTGTAAGTAATACATCTGTTCTAATATTTAAACCATTTTTATATTCATTAACTTCTTTTAGATCATCCCAGAAATAGTTATCTGATGAATATTGAATTACATATTTTACACCATCAATATTTAAATTATTCCAAACAAATGTTAATTTTTCATTTAAATAAGGTGTGCCAATATATCCAAAATTATTTACAACAGGTAAAGCATCAGTTATATTTTTACTAATTGGAGTTTTTGAAGCACCTAAGTTGTTTTCACATACTATATTTACATTAAGTTGTAATACGTCTTCTGGTATTTTTAAATCAAAATTATATCTGTTTCTTGATTTATATACATTTGTTGATGTTACTGTTTCACCATTATCAAACGAATACTCAACTGTATAATTAATGCTTTCTCCGAATGGATAATATTTTTCATCCCAAAATATTGTAACTGTTTCTCCAGAAATTAAGTTATCTGTAATACCATAATTAATTACAGGACCTAAATCTAATTCTGAACCAGTTTCAATATTTTCAGTGCTTAATGAAACACCTTCACCAAGCTTTAAACTATATGATTGAGCTTTTATACCATAGTAATATGTAACGCCTTCTGTTGATGTGTTATCAATATAATTAACTACACCATCAATACTTACATCACCAATAACGTCTAGTACTTCTTCTCCTGAGTATGTTAATGGTTTTGTACTTCTGTACAATACATAGAACTTAGCTTCATCCATTTTATCAAATGAAAGTTTAGTTCCTGTGTTTGTTTTAGTTAATTTAAAATTAGAAACTTGATCAACATTTAATGGTGTAACAGTTCTAATTTCTGGTAATATTATTGGTGTATCCCAATCATCTTTTAATTCATAAAGTTTACTTGATGAACTTAATCCACCTTCATAAGCCTTATATCCATATATTGATGTTCCTCTTACATTTTCTAATGTATTACAGAAATATGCTTGATGATATGCCTCTAAATCATTACTATACCATGACGAACTAGATGTATCACCAGACATATATAATCCTATAGAACAATATAAATTAACATTGCTATATTTCATTACTTTATCCCACCAACCAACTAAATCACAATATGGAGCTGCATAATTAGTGATTGCATGATATGTTTGAGGAAGGATATAGTCAATCCATTCATTTTCAATCCAATATAATGAATCTGCATATAATGGACTATCATAATGAGCATATCCACCTGTTGCTGAACCATTAGTAACTGGATTATTATTAGAATCATATGTAACATTACCATTACCATTTCTGTATACACCAGTTGGTGAAATACCTAATTGTACGGCACGACCATTTTCTTTATTAAATTTTGTTAATGCAGCATCTAAGCTTTTCATAAATTGATTTACTGCATCTCGTCTAAATTCACTTACAGATAAACCATTTGTGTTAAATTCTGCACGTGTTTTTGAGTCATCAATTCCTTTAGTATAGAAATAATCATCGAAATGAATTGCATCAACATCATAATTTTCAACTAATTCCATACAAGTGTTGACTAAGAATGTTCTTACTGTAGGTCTACCTGGGTCAAGAATAGTGCAAGTATCACCTTTTAATAAGTTGTTTGGATTTGATGCTGCATTTGCTGGTTTTGCTTCCGCCGCAATTTCTTCAACTGTTTTCGCTACATTTGTTGTTACACGATAAGGATTCATCCATGCATGGAATTCAATACCACGTTTATGACATTCTTCTATTAACCATGGTAACGCATCCCAATCAGGATCTGTATTATAATATGATGACCAAGCATTGTATTTAGATTCATAAACCGCATCATTCATTAAACGAACATGGAATAACATAACATTTAAATTATATACTTCCATTTTATCTAAAACTTCAATCATTTGTTTTTTATATTGTTGTTCATTAGTATATCCACTTATATCGCTAGTTAATGGGCTAATCCATACTGCTCTAAATTCAGTACCTTTATTTACATATTCAGTATTAATCATTACATTTTCACCACTCTTATAGCTTATATAGCTACCATTAACTAATAATCTTGTTGTAGCTGCATCAGCTTTTGGAATGCATAAAAATAATGCAAATAACAATACAAATAATAATAATTTCTTACATTTGTTCATAATATTCTTTAGTTAAATAATTCTGTTTTTCTAGTAAATACACTGCGTTCTTCATATATATATTTAGATACTTCATCTGAAAATAACCAATCTTTATTTACATATACAGTAATTATTTCTGATTCTCCTTTCATTTTATCTATACTTGAAGAGATTTTAAAATAAACTTTAAATGCAGTATCAGATATTGTTATTGTATAAGTCATATGTCCATCAACAACATCGCTCTTAAATTGTCCATATAACCTCATAACATACCAATTTTCTAAGTCAGTAGAATAATATACAATATCAGTTACCTCTCCTTGAGATGTAGTTATCTTATCCCATTCTAAAACTAGTTTATCATTTTGATTCAATTCATAAGAAGGTTTGTATTCTTCCCCATTAATTGTAAAGTTTTTCAATCCGCCTAAATTACTATAAGCATTAATAATTACAACATTTGAATAACCATAAAGTTCACCATCTGTAACTACTACTCTAAAGTATTGCTTACTAGCAACATCTAGAAGTTTTCCTTTATGTCTAATATTGATTCCTGAACTAACAGCAGTTACATCATCATATTTCGTCCAGTCAAATCCATTTAATGATGACTCTATACTATAACTTGCATTTAGCGAAGAATGTTTATTCCAAACAAATTGTACAATTGCGCCAGCATAGAAATCACCAACTATAGTAAAATTAGTTACATCATCTAACTTTTTGTTCACGCTTGAAGTTATCGCTTTTGTACTTTCACCAATATTATTATATGCAGTAACTATTGCATTGAATGTTTCTGCTTCTTCTGGCACTTGTATTTCAAAATATGGAGTACCATTTTTTGTTTGATAAGTAGCAACTTCTTTTTGATCATTATTATCAAAAGCATAGCTTAATTTATATTCAATCTTATCACCAAATGGATAACTTAATTTATCAAAAGCAACATATGCTGTTGTACCCTTAGTAAGCTTACCATTTAAGTATGCATTAAAATCACCTAAATATGCTTTAGTACCTTCTGCACAACCTTCAGTAGATACTACTTCTCCTTCACCTAATGTTAAAGAAAGTGATTGGGCTTTAACACCATAATTATATATTTTTCCATCTTCAACATTTGTGTCAACAAATTCAATCTTTCCATCAGCACCTTTAACAGCACCAATTACATCAATTACTTCTGTAGAGCTAAAAGTTACATCACTTTCACTTCTATAGATTACATAGAATTTTGTATCAGCAGTTTCCTCAAATGATAGTTTATAACCAGCTTCATTTTTAGTTACTACTAAATCTCCTACCTTTTCAGGAACTATCTTATTTCCATATTTTATTTCTGGTAAAATACTTGGTGTTGAATAAATATCTTTTACATTTTTCATTAGTGTTGGATTATTTACAGCTGCTTCAACGTTTTTATATGAGAAGAAACAAACACCATCAACATTTTCTAGTTTGTTTGCATACATAATTTCATAATATGCTTCAGTATTGCTTGACCAAGAATATACAGATGAGGCACTACCACCATTTTGGTGAAGGCCAATACCTGAGTATAAGCTTACATTTTTATACTTAACTACTTTATCCCACCATTCTAAAAGGTCAGCGTAGGCGCATAAAGGATGTTCAAGTGACCAATAACATTGAGGAAGAATATAGTCAATCCATTCTTCATTAATCCATTTTAGTGTATCACTATATAAGTAATCTCCATAGTGAATAAATGATGTTTTAGAATAAGATCCTGTTGTGATAGCATCTCCTTGACCATTGTATGTAACTTTACCATCGCCTCTGTTCCATACACCTGATGGAGAAATACCTAATTGAACTCGTTTGTTATTTTCTCTATTATATTTTCTAATACTAATTTGTAATGAATAAATGAAATCATCTACTTGTTTTCTTCTAAAATCAGCAAGTGATAAATTTTCTGTATTGTATTGAGCTCTAGTTTTAGAATCATCTACTTTATAATCATAGAAGTAATCATCGAAGTGAATTGCATCAACATCATAATTTTGAACTACTTCCATACATACATTAACAAGCCATGACTTAACTTCTGGAATACCAGGATTTAAAATAACTGAGTTTTGACCTTGTAATAAGTTATCAGGATTACTAGCTTTATTTGTAGCACCAAACTTCTTTGAAAGTTCAACTAAATCATGTTGACCATTAGCAACTCTATATGGATTCATCCAAGCATGGAATTCAATTCCTCGTTTATGACATTCTTCAATAATCCAAGGTAGAGCTTCCCAGTCAGGATTAGTATTATAATAGACAGACCATTTTGAATATTTTGATTCATAAAGAGCGTCGTTCATAATACGTACGTGAAATACCATAACATTTAAATTATAAAATTCCATTTTATCAAGTACATCTAAAATTTCTTTTTGATATTGAGCTTTGTCTGTATACGTTGCAATATCAGAAACCAATGGACTTATCCATACCGCTCTAAAATCTGTATCTTTTTGAACATATTCAGAATTAATATATAGATATTCACTACTATCTAAATAAGTAACATAACCGCTTCCGTCAATTTTTGGAATTTTAACTTCAGATGCATTTACTGGAATAACTAATAACATTAAAAATGCTATCATCAAAATCATTATTGCTCTTTTTAAACTTTTCAT
>CAZHQU010000140.1:4015-5609 GCA_964534245.1 uncultured Coprobacillus sp. | reverse complement strand
ATTGGAATCCTCTACCATTAGCATCGCCTTCAATCATTGTTTCTATGAAAGCTTTGTTAACCATATCCATTTCTCTTTGACAATCCTTATATTGAAAGTCCATCTCTTTTCCACCAACAATTGCATTTAATTCAGCTAAGTCATTTGGAACAACCCAGTCTAATGTAATGTTTGTAAATGGAGCTTGAGTTCCCCAACGACTTGGAGTATTAACACCATAAATGAATGATTGGATGCATTGTTTTACTTCTTTATAGGTAAGGTTGTCTTTCTTTACAAAAGGAGCTAAATATGTATCAAATGATGAAAATGCTTGAGCACCAGCCCATTCATTTTGCATAATTCCTAAGAAATTGGTCATTTGATTACATAAGGTTGACAAATGAGAAGCAGGAGAGGAAGTTATTTTTCCAGGAATTCCACCTAATCCTTCAACTATTAATTGTTTTAAAGACCATCCAGCACAATAACCTGTAAGCATTGATAAGTCATGAATGTGAAGATCAGCTTCACGATGTGCCTTTTCAATTTCTTGGTCATATACTTCAGATAACCAATAATTTGCTGTGATGGCGCCTGAGTTAGAAAGGATTAATCCCCCAACAGAATAAGTTACAGTTGAGTTTTCTTTAACTCTCCAGTCATTAATTTTTAAGTAATTATTAACAGTATCTTTGTAGTTAACAATAGTTTGTTTTGCTTTTCTTAAATTTTCATGTTGCTTTCTGTATAAAATATATGCTTTAGCAACTTCAACATAAGTAGCTTGGATTAAAACAAGTTCAACTGAATCTTGGATATCTTCTACAGAAACGATACCATCTTTAATTTTAGATGTAAAATCTGCCGTTACACGTAAGGCTAATAAATCAATAGTGTCTTTTGTGTATGGTTTTTTAACTGCTTTAAAAGCTTTTTCTAATGCGGATTCAATCTTTGATAAATTAAAATCAACGATTGAACCATCGCGTTTTTTTACTTGATACATAGTGACAACCTCCAATTTGCAGGAAAATTATATCATATCGAAAAATAATTTGTCAAGTCAAAAAATAATGTAAATATTTTCATAAATTTAAGTTTTTCTACTAAATATACAGATAATAAAATATGTAAAATAATAAAAAATTTTATGGAATAAATAATTATATTGTGATACAATATATGGCAAAGTGAGGATTATTTATGTTGTTTGGAAAATATATAAATAAGTATTATATAAAATATGGTGTATTTTTGTTGATTGGCGTTGTGGCTCTGCTTGCAGTTGACTATTTTCAATTATTAATTCCCGATGTTGTAGGTAATATTGTGGATGGTTTAGAAAATAGAACATTAATTAAAGATGAATTGAAATCATATATTTATGAAATTTTAATCATTGCTATTGTAATGTTTATAGGAAGATTCCTATGGCGTATTTGTTTATTTGGCACTGGTGTAAAGGTTGAAAGTGAACTGAGAAACGAAGTATTTAAAAATATGCAATTTTTATCACAAAGATTTTATTCTCAAAATAAAACTGGCGCTTTGATGGCGATATATACTAATGACTTATCTATGATTAGACAAACATTTGGTATGGGAACGATGA
>CAZHQU010000140.1:0-4005 GCA_964534245.1 uncultured Coprobacillus sp. | reverse complement strand
GTTAGTTGATGCTGTGTGTTTAGGGGCAATGGCATTATATAAAATGTTTTCTATCAATGTCTGGCTTTCAATATTTTCGCTTATTTCTTTAGTTATTGTAATGATTATATCATCAAAAACAGGTAAGAAGATTACAAAAGCAACAGAAGCTAATTTTAAGGCTTTTGGTGAAATGAGTGACTACGTTCAAGAAGATTTCTCTGGAATAGGTGTGATTAAAGCATTTGTTAAAGAAAAATTACAAGTTTTATTATTTAAAAGATATAATGATAAGAATATGAATACTACACTTGAAATGACAAAACTTTCAACTAAATTAAGTGTTGCTATTTCAGCAATTCTTTCAATTATTAACGTTATCATTATGTTCTATGGTGCGTATTTAATTTTCTTAAGAAGTGAAGGAAATCAATCTATCACTTTTACTCTTGGCGATTTAATTAAATTTATCTCATATTTCGGTACACTTATTTGGCCAATTCAAGCTGTGGGAATGTTAATTGATTTTAGAAGTAAAGGTATAGCAAGTTTAAATAGAGTTACATCAATTATTGATGAAACAAAAGAAATTAACGATGATTTAGTTCCTGAAGAGAATAAATCAATAACTATGCTAAATGGTGATATAGAATATAAAAATGTGTCATTTAGTTATCCTGGTAATGAGGCTTTAGCGTTAAAGAATGTTAATTTAAAAATTAATCAGGGAGAATTTGTTGGTATTATCGGAGCGACTGGCTCAGGTAAAACAACATTAGTTGATTTGTTGTTGAGAATATACAATATTGATGATGATTCTTTATTTATTGATGGAATAGATATTATGAAATTACCATTAAAGACAGTAAGAGGAAGTATTTCTTATGTTCCCCAAGACAATTTCTTGTATGGTGAAGAGATTATAAAAAATATTGCTTTTTCTGAAACTCAAGAAATTGATGTAGAAAAAGCTCATAAAGTTTCTAAAATATCAGATGTATATGATGATATTACTGAATTTACAAATGGTTTTGATACTCCGTTAGGTGAACGTGGTGTAACTGTTTCTGGTGGTCAAAAACAAAGAATATCAATTGCAAGAGCGTTATATAAGGACTCTAATATCTTAATTTTAGATGATAGTTTAAGTGCTGTTGATACTGAAACGGAAAAAGAAATTATTACAAATTTAAGAGAAATAAGAAAAGATAAAACAACAATTATTATTGCTCATAGAATTTCAACATTGCAATATCTTGATAAGATTGTTGTTGTCGAAGATGGAACAATTACTGGTGTTGGAACACACTCAGACCTAGTTGAAACAAATGAAGCCTACGCTCGTGAAGTAAAACTTCAAGAATTAGAAAAGAAAGTAGGTGTAGATGATGAATAAACAAGAAAGAGTTATGTCAAATAAATCTTTATTTGGATATCTTTACAAATATATGAGACCGTATTTAAAAGATTACCTTTGCGCTATAGCGTTTATGATTATAAATGTAGCTTGTGACTTAGCGGTACCATATTTAATTGGTTTATCACTTCAAATTTTAGGTGAAGATATAATTTTATTTGAATCAATTATTTGTATAGCGATGCTTAGTTTGATTATGATAATTATGTTGTGTTGCTCGCTTTATTGCTTAACAATGACTTTACATAAGACAAGTCATAAAATTATTTACAAGATGAGAGAAGATGTATTTACTCATATACAAAAACTTTCACATGCACAATTTAACAATATTCCTAATGGGACTTTAGTTACTCGTGTAACAAGTGATATTAATGTTTTGTTTAATATGTACACTAATGTTTTGATAAATTTACTTAAAAATGTAGTTACTATTATTGGTGTTTTTGTTACAATGTTTATGCTTAATGTTAAACTTACATTAATATTATTATGTGTTGTGCCTGTTATATTTGTCTTCACGTTAGTGTTTAGAAGATATTTGAGAAAAGTACATCGTAACGTTAGAACAAATGTGTCAAACATGAATGCGTTCTTATCTGAAAATATTTCCGGTATTAAAATAACACAAGTATTTAATCAAGAAGAAAAAAAATATGAAGAGTTTAAACAAAATAACAAACGTCTTCAAAAAAGTTTGATAAAACAAATCTTTATCTTTGGTGTTTTTAGACCATTGATTTATGTAATGTATATATTATCTGTTGCTATTGTATTATGGTTTGGTGGTAATCAAGCTATAGAATTTAATTTAGGTTTAACAACAGTTGTTATGACGTATTCAACTCTTTATACATTCTATGAATATGTTTCTAAATTCTTCAACCCAATTCAATCTCTTGCTGATCAATTTAATGAATTACAGTCTTCAATGGCTTCAGCAGAAAAGATTTTCTCAATTTTAAGTATCGAACCGGAAATTGTTGATGCGGAAGATGCTGTAGAAATTGATATAACTGGTGACATTGAATTTAAAGATGTTTGGTTTGCGTATGTTCCTGGAGAATGGGTATTGAAAGGGGTATCTTTCCATATTCATAAAGATGATACGGTAGCTTTCGTTGGAGCAACTGGCTCTGGTAAAACAACTATTTTATCTTTGATTGTTAGAAATTATGACATTCAAAAAGGCCAAATTCTTATTGATGGAGTTGATGTAAGAAAGATTAAATTATCATGCTTGAGAAAACAAATATCTGAAATGTTACAAGATGTATTTATGTTTAGTGGAACAGTTGCATCAAATGTACATTTGAATGATAAATCAATAACAATGAAAGATGTAAAAGCGGCTTGTGAATACGTTAATGCTTCTAAGTTTATTGAAAAACTTCCAAATAAATATAAAGAAGAAACGAGAGAAAGAGGAAACAATTTCTCTTTAGGCCAAAGACAATTGATTTCATTTGCGAGAACAATTGCCCATAAACCAAAAGTATTAATCTTAGATGAAGCGACATCTAATATTGATACTGAAACAGAAGTTTTAATTCAAGATTCATTAGATAAGATTATGAATGACGGAACAGTGATTATTGTTGCTCATAGACTTTCAACTATTCAAAAGGCGGATAAAATCTATGTATTTAGCAATGGTAGAATTATTGAAGAAGGCAATCACCAAGAATTATTACAAAAACAAGGTAGATATTACCAATTGTATTTGTTACAATTTGCTAATTAATAAAAAATACTTAAAAAATAAATAAAAAATTAATAATCATATTGAAATTAGATATTATCTATTGTATAATTTCATCGTATATATCAATTAAGTATTTTCGGAGGATATATGAGCTTAATGAATATGAACTTTCAAAGATGTGTAGTTTGTGGGGAAGAAGTAGAAACTAGTCCTCAAGTAAGTGCGTCTCAATGCAAATATACGGATCTAGATTTTCGTCCGCGTGGAAATGGTCGTTTTAGTGAAAAAAATTATGTTCAATTTTGCCCAAACTGTGGATATTCTGCTTTTAATTTGAGCAGAGATTTACTTTATGGAGATCGTTCGATTGTTAATAGTGATGAATATAAAAGTATTGTTCAAGATGAAAAATTAATTGTTGATGCTAAAAAGTTTTATCTTTTAGGATTGATACAAGAAAAAAATGGTGATAAACAAAAAGCTAGTACTACCTTTTTAAGAGCAGGATGGTTTTTTCAAGATGCTGGCAATTTAGAATGGATGAAAAAATCGAAATTAAAAGCTATTGATAATATGATTTCGTCTGATTTTACATGGAAAAATGCCCAATCTTTAGCTATATTAGTTGATATGCTTAGAACAATAGAACACTTCGATAAAGCGATTGAAATGATAAATAAATACGGACTAGAAAATGTTAAAGACGAAGAGGATTTAAAATTATTAAAATATCAAATTAAATTGTGTAGTAATAATGATTCTGCAGTTCACGCAAGTTATGAAATTAATCAAGAAGAGAACTAAAAAGAAAATAATTTTTACAGTTTTGTTATTTATATTATCGCCAATACTTTTAATATATTTTATTATATTAACAATATTTGGGTTGTTATTTTCCCCATTT
>CAZHQU010000139.1:0-5610 GCA_964534245.1 uncultured Coprobacillus sp. | reverse complement strand
GTGCAGAATCACCAGGACCTGTTGTTGGTAAAATTGTTTCAAAGGTAAAGATTAGTGCTAGAATTCTTTACTGCATTTATATTGTATTAACTTTAGTTCAAGTTGTTTTCTTATTATGTGGAGAAATGAATTTATTTGAATCAATTGTTCACTCATTTGCTACTGCAGGCACTGGTGGTTTTGGTATCAAAAATGATAGTTTGGCTAGTTATAGTGTATATAGTCAAAATATTATTGGAATCTTTATGATTATTTTTGGAATTAACTTTAATGCTTTTTACTTAATATTAATTAAAAACTTTAAACGTTTATTTAAATCTGAAGAAATTGCATGGTATTTTGGTATTATCTTCATAGCAATTATGTTAATATCAATAAATTTAATTATTGAAACTCCTAGCACATTGGAAACTGCTACAAACGGATCAATCATTCAAAAATCTTTCTTCCATGTCGCGTCTATTATTACTACAACAGGTTTTTCTACAACCGACGTTAATACTTGGCCTTTATTCTCTAAAACAATAATAATAATACTAATGTTTATAGGAGCATGTGCTGGTTCTACCGGAGGAGGAGTCAAAGTATCACGTATAGCTATTCTTGCTAAAAACGCGAAAAGAGCAATTAAGAAATTACTTCATCCAAGAAGCGTTACTAATATTCGATTTGAAGGCGAAATCATTGAAGAAAAAGTTGTTTCAGAAACATTAAATTATTTCATTGTTATTATGTTAATTTTTATCATAGGTATGTTAATTTTAGCCCTTGATCCACATGTTAATTCATTAGAAACTTCTGTAAGTGCAATGGCCTCATGTTTAAATAACATTGGACCAGGTTTTGGCAGTGTGTCTACGTCATTTGGAGGATTAAATGTTATCTCTAAGACAACTTTAATACTTGCAATGTTAATTGGACGTTTAGAAATATTTCCAATATTAATTCTATTTAGTCCAAGGATCTGGAAAAAAAATTAAGGTATGGCTTGCCCATACCTTTTCATTTATCTCATATTAAAATTTATATACATTTGTTAATGTCACTTCACCACTAGAAATTCCTAATAATTTATCATTAACATCAATTATTAGTTCGCCACTACTATTTATTCCTTTAACTTTTCCTCGTAAAAGTTCATTATTATATGTGAAACTCACATCTTTATTTTTTAAATAAAAATGTTCATTAATTATATTCAAATACTTTTTATTTCCATTTATATAATCTATATAGTCTTTAATAAATTCTTCTTTAATCTTGTTTAGAACTTCTATCTTATTAATTTCTTTATTTAATTCTTTATATAAACTTGTAGCTTTTATTAATAATTCATCAAAGAATTCTTTTGTATTAATATTAATTCCAACACCAATAATTACACATTCTATTTTAGAGGTCGTTACTGCTTCTAGAAGTATCCCACAAATCTTTCTATCGCCAACCATAATATCATTAGGCCATTTAATAGATAAATTATCTAAATAATTACTTAATACTATAAACACTGTTTTAGCAATTACTAAACTGTAATCGGTCGGACTATTTAGATTTTCTTTAATAATAATCGAAAATAATAAGTCATCTTTATCTTCCCATTTTCTATTTAATCTGCCTTTACCATTTGTCTGATGATCAGCAGTTACAATAGTGAGATGTTCTAACTTTTCATAATTTTCTTTTAAGTATTGATTTGTTGAATTAATAATATCAAAATGTATATGTTTCATATAAACTCCTAAACAAAACTGTTGGTCAATGACCAACAGTATTTTTTTATCCAAATAATGTTAATAAGATACCAGCTGCAATTGCAGAGCCGATAACACCAGCAACGTTTGGTCCCATAGCATGCATTAATAAGAAGTTAGATGGATCTTCTTTTTGTCCTTCAACTTGAACAACACGTGCAGCCATTGGAACAGCTGATACACCAGCAGCACCAATCATTGGGTTAACTTTACCTTTTGTGGCAACACACATAATCTTACCGAATAATACACCAGCAGCTGTAGCAGTACTGAATGCGATAACACCTAAGATTATGATGAATAATGTTTCAGGTTGTAAGAATGTTTCACCATTTGCTGTAGCACCAACACAAACACCTAATAGAATTGTTACGATATATAAAATTCCATTTGCAGCAGCGTTTACTAAGTTTGGAACAACACCTGATTCTTTGATTAAGTTACCTAACATTAACATACCAATTAATGGCGCACAGTCAGGAATTAATAATACAACTACTACGGTAACTAAGATAGGGAAGATAATCCTTTCAGTTTTAGATACTTCTCTTAATTGAGTCATCTTAATTCGACGTTCTTTCTTAGTAGTTAAACCTCTAATAATTGGAGGTTGAATAACTGGAACTAATGCCATATAAGAATAAGCAGCAATTGAGATAGCTGGTAATAAATGTTCAGCTAATTTACTTGTTGTAAGAATTGCTGTAGGTCCATCAGCACCACCGATAATACCGATTGATGCAGCTTCTTGTCCAGTGAATCCAAATAATAACGCTCCAATGAATGTAATAAATATACCGATTTGAGCAGCAGCACCTAATAACATACTCTTAGGATTTGCAATTAGTGGTCCAAAGTCTGTTGTAGCACCAATACCTAAGAAGATTAAGCAAGGATAAATGCCTGTTTTAACACCGAAGTATAATGTACCCAATAATCCACTATAATTGTTTTCCTTAGCTACTTGTAAGATATCCCATTGAACAGCTGTAAAGTTTTTAACGATATCAGCTGTTTGATTATCATAAATATAATTTACTAAATATTCAAGTTTTAAAGATTCAGGAAGAGCTCCTTCAAATCCAGCATGAGTAAATGCAGCTTGAAATAAAGTTTGAGCTTCTTCAACAGTAATACTTAAATATGCAGCAAAACTTTCAACTGTATATGATTCACTTAAAGGTTTAACAAATACTCCACCTAATGGTAAGTTAACTAATAACATACCAAATGCGATTGGAAGTAATAAATATGGTTCAACCTTTTTGAATATTGCAAGATATAATAGTACGATTGCGATAACAATCATTACAGCATTCATCCAACCATTTCCTTGGAAGAAAGCAGCAATACCTGTACTATTAGCAAAACTTTCAATAAATGCTAATAAATCAAATCCGCCACTTAAAAACATATTTTTTATCCAATAACGAATAATAATTCTTGATTATTAACGCTTTGTCCTTTACTAATTTTTACTTCATTGATTACACCATCAGCAGGTGAAACGATTTCGTTTTCTAATTTCATAGCTTCTAAAATACATAAAACTTGACCTTTTTTAACTTGTGAGCCAACTTGAACATCAACTCTATTAATAGTTCCTTGCATTGGAGCTTTAACTTCAACGCCTTCACCACTTGCAACTGGAGCTTGTTCAGCAACTGGAGCTTTTTCAGCTGGAGCAGCAACTTCTTCTTTATCTTCTTTAGCTACACTTTGAGCGATTTTTTGATCGTTTTCAGAAACACTTTCTAATTCAACTTCATAAACTTTTCCGTTAACTTTAACTTTATAAACTTTCATTTTTTTCTCTCCTATCCAATTTGTTTTATAGACACAAGTCTAACGTCTTTTTTAGTTTCATTTGCGTAATCAATAGTTGCGATTAATGCAGCAACCATCATATCTTCATCTTTAATTTCAGTATTTTTAACTTCTTTTTTAGCAGCAGGAGCAACAGTTTTTTTTACTGGTACAGCAACTTCTTTCTTAACTTTATTCTTACTAAAGAATAATTTTTGCATTGTAGAAATTATCAAAATAATAATTAATAAAATTAAAAATACAAATACAATTGCAACAATAGAAACTAATAATGATTCAATAAATGACCATTCATAAGTTTCTGGGTACATAGGTTGATTTAAAAATTTAAACATAATGTTCACCTTATCCTATATATAAATTAACTTCAACAACTTCATCAGTTTCTTCAACTTCAGGTTGAGCAACTTCTTCAGCTTTAGAAGCATATTTCTTAGTTAAGAATTTTTCCGCGACGTTTTCGAATAATGCGCATGTTAATACATCTTCGTCACATTTGCAAATATCTTTATATTTTGCACGATATAATTCAACAGAAGGTTCTAAATCATCAGCAGGACGATGTTTAATAACTTTAACCTCTTCACCTTTGAATACAAGTTTCATAACTTCTGGATCAACAGGGGCTGGACTTTTACCATAATTACCTTTTAGATAATCAATAATTTCTTTTGGAACCATCTTATATCTTTCACCTGTAATAACGTTCATTACAGCTTGTGTACCAACCATTTGAGATAATGGTGTAACTAGTGGTGGATAACCTAAGTCTCTACGAACTCTTGGAACTTCTTTTAATACTTCTTCATATTTATCCATTGCACCTTGTCCCTTTAATTGGCTCATTAAGTTTGATAACATTCCACCAGGAACCTGATATTTTAAAATACTTGGATTTACTGTTAAAGCTTTTGGATTTAATGTCCCGCTAGCTAAATATTTATCTTTAATCTTTGTTAATTTTTCAGCAGCTTTATTTAAATATTCAATTTTTAATTCTGGATCAAAATCTGTATCTTGAAGTGTATATTGGAACGCTTCAGTAGCAGGTTGACTTGTACCACCAGAGATTGGAGATAATGCTGTATCGATTGCATCAACACCAGCTAAAATAGCATTCATATATGTCATTTCACAAATACCACCAGTACAATGTGAGTGTAACTCAATTGGTAGTTTAGTACTTTCTTTTAATCTACTAATCAATTCGTATGCATCGTTTGGCAATAAAACACCAGCCATATCTTTAATACATAATGAATCAGCACCCATCTTTTCGATATCTTTAGCAAGTTTTACATAGTAATCAATTGTATGAACTGGACTTGTTGTATAACTTACAGCTATTTGGCAATGTCCACCATATTTCTTAGTACTATCAACAGCACACTTTAAATTACGAATGTCATTTAATGCATCAAAGATACGAATAATATCAATACCATTTTCTAAAGATTTCTTTACGAATAAATCAACTACATCATCTGAATAATGTTTGTAACCTAAAATGTTTTGACCACGGAATAACATTTGTAATTTTGTGTTCTTACATTTTGCTTTAATTGCTCTTAATCTTTCCCATGGATCTTCATCTAGGAAACGAATACATGAGTCAAATGTTGCACCACCCCAAACTTCTAAAGCATAATAACCAGCTTTGTCTAGGTCTTCAACTACACTTAAAATTTCTTCAGTATTCATACGAGTTGCGAATAAGGATTGATGTCCATCACGCAAGCAAGTATCAACAATTTTAACACCCATTTTATACTCCTTTTCTAAATATAGCATTTACATACATATAGCATTTATATACTATAATATCAATACAAAATGCTTATTTAAATATTTTATCCTTTTTATTAAGGATTTAAAAAACTAAAAATCCTTTTATACATTCTACCATAAATTAGAAAAAAAATCAATACGTTATATCCATAAAAACTAATATAATTAAAAAAAAGACTAGCATAATACCGAGGGTGCTGAATTTATACCATTAAATTGAATATTTAATATATAATAAAAAAAT
>CAZHQU010000138.1:0-5622 GCA_964534245.1 uncultured Coprobacillus sp. | reverse complement strand
AAAAACTATTAATAATATTAAAAAAATCAATTTCTTTAAATATTTAGACAATATTATCACCATTATTATTATATGTATTAAATGTTAATTTAAACTACTAAATAAATATAAAAAGAGCCAATTAGGCTCTTATTTAATTGATATTTAAATTATTCCATCCAAGATGGATCACTAGGATTCTTTTGGAATTTTAATACTTTAGCTATATCGCTTTCGCTGATGTATTTTTCTTCAGCCGCAATTTTAACTAATGTTTCAAAGTTAGATAATGAATGATTAATAACGTTAGCTTGTTCTAATCTATCTAATCCTTTTTGTAAACCATAAGTGAAGATTGAAGCAATACCTAATACGTTTGCACCAGCTTCTCTTAAGATGTTTACTACATCAATTGATGAACCAGCTGTAGAGATTAAATCTTCAATTACAACTACATCTTTACCTACAGGAACTACACCTTCAATTTGGTTTCCTCTTCCATGGTCTTTAGCTCCGCCTCTAACATAACCCATAGGAAGGTTAAGGATTTCAGAAACGTATGCAGCATGAGCGATACCTGCTGTAGATGTACCCATAAGCACTTCACAAGTAGGATAATAAGTTTTAATTAATTCTGCTAAACCTTCTTCTACTACTTTTCTAGCTTCAGGATAAGATAATACTAATCTATTATCACAATAGATTGGTGACTTAATTCCAGATGCCCATGTAAATGGATCATTTGGTTTTAAGAAAACAGCTTTAATTTTTAATAAGTTACTTGCAACTTCAACTGCTAATTTATTACTCATATTAACAAAACTCCTTCACACATTTTTCATATGCAGCAACTGGATCTGCTGCAGCAGTAATACTTCTACCAACAACGATATAATTAGAACCTAATTCTTTAGCATAAGCTGGAGTAGCAACTCTCTTTTGATCGTTTACATCATCAGATGCAAATCTAATTCCAGGTGTAACACTTAATAAACCTAATTCTTTAATAATTGGAGCTTCAAGTGGTGAACAAACTACGCCTTGTAAACCAGCTTTTTTAGCATTTAATGCATATTGTTTAACTACTTCTGGTAGAGGTTCTTTAATTAATAATTCATTTTCTAAAACTTCTTGATTAGTTGATGTTAATTGTGTAACAGCAATTAATTGTGTTTTCTTTCCACTTTCAGTTGCATCTAAGCCTCTACGAGCAGCTTCCATCATCTTAACACCACCTGATGCATGGCAGTTAGTGATTTCAACACCTAATTCACCAATGTTTCTCATTGCTTTTTCAACTGTATTAGGAATATCATGTAATTTTAAATCTAAGAAAATCTTAAATCCCATTTCTTTTAATTTCTTAACTAGTTGTGGGCCTTCTTTGTAGAATATTTCCATTCCTATTTTTAAATATGGATTTTTTCCTTCAAGAGGTTTTAAAAATTCAAATAAATCTTCTTTATTTGCAAAATCGCAAGCAATAATTACGTCTTTCATTATTCTTTACCTTTCTAAATTTTTATGTATTTCTATATTTAATTATTTATAATTTTTTAGCTATATTAGAATTGTTTAGCTTTACCAATTATGTCTTGTAAATTAGTGATATTTAATTCTTCCATTACTTTTGGTAAGTCTTCAATAATCTTCTTACATGCATAAGGATCTACCAAGTTTTGAGCACCAACCATAACAAGAGATGCCCCCGCATACATCATTTCAATTACGTCATATGCAGTTGCAACACCACCCATACCAATAATAGGGATATTTACAGCATTAGAAACTTCATAAATCATTCTTAATGCAACAGGGAAAATAGCTGGGCCACTGAATCCACCTTTTTTCACTGAAATAATAGGTTTACCAGTTTTTAGATTTATTCTCATACCAACTAATGTATTAATTAAACTTATACCATCAGCACCTGCAGATTCAACTGCTTTAGCCATTTTTACAATATCACTTACATTTGGTGAAAGTTTAACTATTAATGGCTTCTTACATACAGTTCTTACTTCTTTAACTAAGTTATGAGCAACTTCTGGGTCAACACCGAATGCCATTCCTCCACCAGTAACGTTTGGGCAAGAAATATTTAATTCAATACCAAATACTGTATCACAATCATTGAACTTCTTAACAGTTTCAACATATTCAGTTATGCTGTGTCCACCAACATTAATAATAACTAAATCATTATATACTTCACTTAATTTCACTAATTCTTCAGAAACTACTTTGTCTGAACCAGGATTTTGTAAACCAATTGAGTTAATTAGCCCTACTGTACACTCAGCAATTCTAGGTAATGGATTACCATAACGGGGTTCTAATGTAGTTCCTTTACAGGAAATACTACCTAAGATATTAATATCATAGAATTTAGCAAATTCATAACCAAATCCAAATGTACCAGATGCTGGAATAACTGGATTTTTAAATGTGTGTCCTAAAAAATTTATTTTCATACTCATTAGAATAACACCTCATTTGCTTTAAATACTGGTCCTTCTTTACATACTCTCTTTGGTCCATTAGTTGTTTCAATTGAGCAACCCATACATGCACCAAAACCACATCCCATACGAGCCTCTAAAGAAACTTCTCCGTTTGGATATGCTTTTGCTAAGAACTTAAGCATAACTTGAGGCCCACAAGCATGATAATATTTAACATCAATATTATGATGTTTGATGCAGTCAATTACATTACCTTTAAATCCCATTGAGCCATCATCCGTGCATAAATAAATAGTTGCATATTTTTCTAGTTCTTTTGTCAAAACTAAATCATCTTTTGATCTAGCACCATACACTAATACAGGTTTAATGCCTTTTTCATTGTATTTCTTCAATAATGCAAACATTGGTGCAATACCAATTCCTCCACCAACTAAAACTGGTGTCTCATCTATTAATGTAAAACCATTTCCTAATCCAACTAAAACATCAAGTTCAGCTCCTACTGGATAAGTAGACATATCCTTAGTTCCAAATCCTAATACTTTATAAAGAATATCAACATAATTAGATGAATAATCACAAACAGATATAGGTCTTCTTAAGTAATAACCAGGAAGTTGAATCTCAATGAATTCACCAGGTTTTTTGATTTCACTTGTATCACCAACAAGTCTCATTAGGAATATATCTTTTCCAACTTGTATATTTTTTTCAATTTTTAGAATAACATTTTTCATTATGTATACCTATCTTTATATATTTGTCTAAATTTATAATTTATTATTTATAATCTATAATTTATAGTCTATAATTAATGGATTTTATTCTTTATCGATTACGGAAATACCCATTGTTATTTCTTCTAATACATCAAGTAATACTTTAACAGTATCTAGACATGTAAATACCGCAACATTATTATCGATTGCAGCTCTTCTAATTATCTTACCATCATGAGCAGAGTTATTATCACCAACAGAGTTAATTACATAAGTTACATAACCTTTCTTGATAGATTCGATAATTTCTTCACTACCTTCAGAGATTTTTTGTTTAACTCTTGTTTTAATTCCATGATTCTTAAGGAATGCGGCTGTACCAGCAGTAGCTTCAATGTTAAAGCCTAAGTTATAGAATCTTCTTATTAAAGGTAAAGCATTTTCTTTTTCTTTATCATCAATTGTGGCAAAAATTGTACCATAGTTAGCAACTTTAATACCACTTGCTTTTAATGATTTATATAATGCTCTGTTTAATGAATAGTCATAACCAATAGCTTCACCAGTTGATTTCATTTCAGGTGAAAGCACTGCATCTAGTCCAGTAATCTTTGTGAATGAGAATGTTGGACTCTTAACATACCAACGTTTTCTATCTTTAGCAACACCAACGTAACCTAAATCTTTAAGTTTGCTTCCTAACATTACTTTAATAGCGATATTAGCAACTGGAATACCTGTTGACTTAGCTAAGAATGGAACTGTTCTACTTGATCTTGGATTTACTTCGATAATAGAAACTTCATTATTTTTATCAACGATAAATTGAATATTGTATAAACCAATCATCTTTAGTTTAATACCAATTCTTGTTGTATAATCAATTATAGTTTGTTTAACATCATCTGATAATGAGTATGGTGGATAAACTGACATTGAGTCACCACTATGTACACCAGTTCTTTCAATATGTTCCATAATACCAGGAATAAATACGTCTTCACCATCACATATAGCATCAACTTCACATTCTTGACCAGATACATATTTATCAATTAGAATAGGATGTTCGTTATCAAAAGCAATTGCTTCACTAACTTTATCAACTAAAACTTCTTCTTCATAAACAATGTGCATCATTCTTCCGCCTAATACAAATGATGGGCGAACTAAAACTGGATAACCAATTTCCTCAGCAACTTTTATAGCTGAATCAATGCTATAAACACCATAACCTTTTGGCATTGGAATATCAATTTCTTGCATTGCATTTTCGAATTGTTCTCTATCTTCGGCTAATGCGATTGCTTTTGCTGATGAACCTAGGATTTTAACACCTACATTATCAAGCTTTTCAGCAAGATTAATAGCAGTTTGTCCACCTAATGCCACTACAACACCTTCAGGTTTTTCTAAATCAATAACATTCATAACATCTTCAAATGTTAATGGTTCAAAGTATAATTTATCTGATACAGTATAGTCAGTTGAAACAGTCTCAGGGTTACAGTTTATGATAATAGCTTCATAGCCCATTTCTTTAATACCCCAAATTGCATGAACTGTTGTGTAGTCAAACTCAACACCTTGACCAATTCTAATTGGACCAGATCCAAGTACTACTACTTTCTTTCTATCTGTAACAATTGATTCATTTTCACTTTCATAAGTAGAATAAAGGTAAGGAACATAAGATTTAAATTCACCAGCACATGTATCAATTGACTTGTAAACTGGATAAATATTGTTTTCTTTTCTCATTTCATAAATCTTGTATGGAGTTTCATCCCACAACTTAGAAATAAAAGAATCAGAAAAGCCCATTTTCTTAGCCTTATATAATACTTCAACATTATTCTTATTGCCTTTAACAACATCTTCCATTTTTACAATGTTTAAAATTTTATTTAAGAATAATTTATCTATTTTAGTAATATCATAAATTTCATCAACATCAACGCCTAATCTAATGGCTTCAGCAATAGCGTAGATTCTTTCATCAGTGTTTTGTCTAATAAAATCTAAAATTTCTTCAACTTGAAGACCTTTAAGTTTTTCTAGTTCTAAATGATCAACTTTATTTTCTAGTGATCTAACTGATTTTAATAAAGATTCTTCAATTGTTCTACCAATACTCATTACTTCCCCAGTAGCTTTCATTTGAGTTGATAAAGAACGATTTGCTCCTGTAAACTTATCAAATGGGAATCTTGGGAATTTTGTTACTACATAATCGATAGTAGGTTCGAAAGATGCTGGAGTCGCAGCAATCTTAATTTCATCAAGTGTTAACCCACAAGCAATTTTTGCTGAAACACGTGCAATAGGAAATCCTGAAGCTTTAGATGCTAAAGCAGATGATCTAGATACACGAGGATTAACTTCGATTACATAATATTTATAACTAAATGGATCTAATGCAAATTGTACGTTACATCCACCTTCAATTTTTAAAC
>CAZHQU010000137.1:0-5624 GCA_964534245.1 uncultured Coprobacillus sp. | reverse complement strand
TGAAATGCTTATTACTGGTGTTTCAAAAACTGTGACTAATATTATTCATGGTGCATCTATTAGAATTTTAGATGGTACTAATGAAGTATTTGGGTATGTTAATGACTGGAGCGTTGACTCTTTACTTAATTTAGCTGAAAATTTAGCTGCAGGTATTAATAATTCTAATAAGACAGAAGTTTTGGATTTTGTTGAACAAGAAGAAAGAAATATAATTAATCCTATTATTAAACCTGCTACTGTATCTAACGAAAAGAAGATAGAAATTTTGAGTAGAATTAGTAATAGCATTAAAAATTATAGTGAAGAAATTGTCCAAGCAATTGCAAGTATTTCTGATAAAGAACAACATATTTTAGTATGTAACTCAAAAGGTGTTTTTGTTGAAGATTTAAGATCTAATAACAGAGCATTTGGTATTGCTGTGGCTAGTTACAATGGTACAATGCAATCTATTAATGATTCTATTGGTGATAACTGTGGTTATGAATTTTATGAAAATTATGATTTAGAATCATTTGGTAAAGAGATTGCTGCAAGTGCAGTTAAAATGGCTCATGCTGATGAAATGACTGGTGGTAAAATGACTGTTGTTGTTCACAATGCATTTGGTGGTGTCTTACTTCATGAAGCTTGTGTTCACTCATTAGAAGCGACAAGTGTTGCTAAGGGTGCTAGTGTTTTCTGTAATAAATTAGGACAAAAGATTGCTAGTGATATCGTTACAGCAATTGACGATGGCTCACGACCAAATCAATGGGGTTCATTAAATTATGATGATGAAGGTCATCCTACTCAAAAGAATGTTTTAATTGAAAATGGTATTTTAAAATCATATTTAGTGGATTATCGTAATTCATTAAAGATGAATCATCCAGTAACTGGATCTGGTAGAAGACAAAGTTTCACATATTCACCTACATCAAGAATGACTAATACATTCTTTGCTCCTGGTAAAGACAAATTTGAAGATATTATTAAAGATACTGAATATGGTTTATTTGCTAAGAGAATGGGCGGAGGTAGCGTTAATCCATCTACGGGTGAATTTAACTTTACTGTTAGTGAAGGTTATTTAATTGAAAATGGTAAAATTACTAAACCTGTTCGTGGAGCAACTTTAGTTGGAAGCGGGTCAGAAGTATTAATGAATATAGATAGAATATCAGATAATTTAGCCTTTGGACATGGCATGTGTGGTTCAGCAAGTGGTAGTGTTCCTACTGATGTTGGTCAACCTACAATTAGAGTTCAAAATATTACTGTTGGTGGAAGAGGTAGTAAATAATGTTAAAGAAAATAATTGATAGAGCATTAGAATTAGGTTTTGATGATGTTGAGATTGTTGAAAACTCTTCATCAGAAGTTTCAATTTCACTATTTAAAGGTAATATTGAAAAGAACTTTGTAGGTAATGATAAGAGTTATGTTTTAAAAGGATTAATCAATGGTAAAATGTCTGTTGAATATTTCCAAAAGAATGAAGAAGATTTTACTTTAGAAGAAATTGATAATTTAGTTTTAAAGTTAAAAGAAAATGTTTTATGTTTAACAACAAATGAAATTTCTTTCATTTATGAAGGCAGTAAAGAATATCCTGAAGTTGAAAAGGTTTCTTCAGATGCTGATAAACATAGTTCGCTTGAAAAAATTGAAATGCTTAAAACTTTAGAAATGAAAGCATATGAAGCTTCAAGTAAAATTGAACTAGTTGACACATGTACTTACATGGAAGAAAAAACAGAAGTTAAGATGGTTAACTCTAAAGGTTTATCTTTATCTAAGAGTAATGAGTATTGTGGATTAGTATTAAGCACAATTGCTGGTGAAAGTAAAGATAATCCAAATAAGCAATCAGGATTTAATGTTAGTATTAAAAATAAATATGCTGACCTTAATATAGATGAAGTAGCTAATAAAGCTACAAAAGAAGCATTAGATATGATTGGTGCTGAACCAGTCGAATCGAAAATGTATAAAGTAATTATTGATAAAGATGTTATGACAAGCTTATTAAGTGGTTTCTTCTCAATTTTTACTGGAGAAGCTGTTTTAAGAAAACTAACATCATTAACTGATAAATTAGGTCAAAAGATTATGAGTGAAAAAATCTCTATTATAGATGACCCACTAAATAAAGATGCTTTAGTAAAAGATCCATTTGATAGTGAAGGTGTAGCAACATACACTAAAGAAGTTGTTTCAAAAGGTGTATTTAATACATTCTTACACAACCTTAAAACTGCTAATCTATTAAATGCAAAATCAACAGGTAATGCTTCAACAAATGGTGTTAGAGCTATGAACTTCCATATTCAAAATGGCGATACATCAAAAGAAGAAATGATTGCCTCTTTAGATGAAGGTTTACTAATTACAAGTTTACAGGGATTACACGCAAGTTTAAATCCAATTAGTGGTGATTTTAGTGGACAAGCATCAGGATTTTTAATTGAAAATGGTAAAATTGTTCGCCCTGTTACTTTAATCGTATTATCAGGAAACTTCTTAAAGATGATGAATGATGTCGATAAAGTAGGAAATGACTTAGAAATTGAATATACAGGATTTGGTGCACCAACAATTATGTTTGGTATGATGCCAATTTCAGGTAAATAATATAGGTATTAATAAATGAATTTTAATGATTTAACAATAAATGAACTAATAAAAAAAGCAATTGAAAAGAAAGAATTCGTTACAATGACTGAAATTCAAGAAAAGGTTATCCCTGTTGCGATTAAAGGGGGAGACTTAGTAGGGCAAGCTCCTACAGGAACTGGTAAAACTTTAGCTTTTACCATTCCAATTCTTGATTCGATTGATGAAGAAAAAAGAGTGTGTCAAGCAATTGTTATCGCCCCAACAAGGGAATTAGCTCTACAAATTACTGCTGATATCAATGAAATCAGTTGTTACATGGACATTAATGCGGTAACATTATATGGTGGAGAATTAATTGATAAACAAATTAACTTGTTGAGAAGAAAACCTCAAATTATTGTGGCAACTCCTGGTAGACTCTTAGACCATATTAATAGAAAGACAGTATCTTTAAAAGATGTTAATATGGTAGTTTTAGATGAAGCTGATGAAATGCTTGATATGGGCTTTAGAGAAGATATTGATGCAATTCTAGAACAAATTCCTGAGCATCAAACTATGCTTTTCTCAGCAACTTTCTCTCCTGAAATTATGGAGATTGCTAATAAGTATATGCATAATCCAAGTAAGATTTCAGTTAATCACGGAAGCTTAACTGTTGAAAGAATTGAACAAAAATATGTATTAGTACAAGAAAAAGATAAGATTGAAGTAATTTCAAGATTAATTGAAATAAATGAATATAAAATTGTTATGATTTTCTGTAATACTAAAAAATCAGTTGATGAAGTTACAAGTTCACTTTTAACAAGAGGCTTTTTAGCAGAAAGTTTACATGGTGATATGAGACAAATGCAACGTGATAGAGTTATGCAACGATTCCGTGAAGGAACTATCAATGTATTAGTAGCTAGTGACGTTGCGGCACGTGGCTTAGATATAGACAATGTAGATGTTGTTTTTAACTATGATCTACCTACTGATGAAGAATATTATGTTCACCGTATAGGTAGAACTGGTAGAGCATCTAAAGATGGACTTTCAATAAGTACAATAACTCCAAAAGAAAAATGGCGTTTACATTCTATTATTCGTTATGCAAAAGCGAAGATTACTGAAATAGGTATTCCTTCGCTTGATAAAGTAATTAAACTTCGTACAAAACGTTTACTTCATAGAGCATTAGAGATTGCTCAAGAGAATAATAATTTTGAAGATGTTGATTATGAAAGCAATAAGTATTTATCAATTATAGAAAAACAAATTCAAAAATACGAAGATGCTCCTAAAGATTTATTAATCAAAGGGTTATTAAGTATTATTATTAATGCTGATAGTCGTAATAGTGAAATTGATGAAGTAAAAGAAGAAGTTGAAAAACGAAAAAGTAAATATAGTCAAGATGGTGTAAGGATGTTTATTACTCTTGGTAAAAGAGATGATATTCGTGTATACACTATCACTGATATGCTTGTTAAGAATACAACTTTATCTAATGCTGAAATTAATGATGTATCACTTCAAGATAAATTCTCATTCTTTGAAATACCAAAAGATAAAGTTGATGAAGTATTAAGTTTATCTGAAGAAATTCGTTATAAAGGAAGAAGAATTAAAATTGAAGTTACTAAAAACCCTAAGAGTTCTAAATCAGACTCTAGAAAATCAGAATCTAGAAAATCAGAATCTAGAAAATCAGAATCTAGAAGATCAGACTCTAGAAAATCAGAATCTAAAAAAGATAAATATGTTATAAATGGAAAAGCAGCAATAAACAAAAGAAGTAAAGATAGCAAAAAAAGGAGAAAGTAAAAGATGAAAAGAATATTTACATCTGAATCTGTAACTGAAGGGCATCCAGATAAAGTCTGTGACCAAATTAGTGATGCAATTTTAGATGAGTTGTTAGCACAAGACCCAATGTCACGTGTTGCTTGTGAAGTTTGCGCAACTACTGGTTTAGTTATGGTTATGGGTGAAGTTACAACAAAAGGATATGTTGATATACAAAAAATAGTAAGAGAAACTGTTAAGGAAATCGGTTATGACCGTGGTAAAATTGGCTTTGATGCTGAAAACTTAGCAGTTATGACAACTCTTGATGAACAATCACCAGACATCGCAATGGGTGTTGATAAAGATGGTGCTGGAGATCAAGGCTTAATGTTTGGATTTGCTTGTGATGAAAATGAAGAAATGATGCCATTTCCAATTATTTTATCTCATAAGTTAGCAAGAAGATTAACTGAAGTAAGAAAGAATAAATTAGTTGACTATTTAAGACCTGATGGTAAGAGTCAAGTAAGTATTGAATATGATGAAAACTACAATCCAATTAGAATTGATAGTGTAGTTATTTCTACACAACATGATGATAAAGTAGAATTAGATGAATTAAAAGCATTTGTAAAAAAAGAAGTTATAGACTATGTTTTACCAAAACATTTAGTTGATGAAAATACAAAAATCTTCATTAATCCTACCGGAAGATTTGTAATCGGTGGACCAAAAGGTGATACTGGTTTAACAGGAAGAAAAATCATTGTAGACACATATGGCGGATATGCTCGTCATGGTGGTGGAGCATTCAGTGGTAAAGACCCTACAAAAGTAGACAGAAGTGCAGCTTACATGGCAAGATACGTTGCTAAGAACTTAGTTGCTGCAGGTATAGCTCATAAACTTGAAGTTGGATTA
This sequence comes from uncultured Coprobacillus sp., assembly GCA_964534245.1. Taxonomy (GTDB): domain Bacteria; phylum Bacillota_I; class Bacilli_A; order ML615J-28; family CAG-698; genus CAG-698. Next base: position 323 of record CAZHQU010000137.1, on the reverse strand, counting down.
AGTTATGTTATTGGTGTTGCTGAACCTACATCTATTATGATTAATACATATGGTACAAGTACATATACTGAAGAAGAAATCGTAAAAATCATTAGAGATAACTTCAAACTTACACCAAAAGAAATAATCCAAACTTTAGATTTAAGAAAACCAATATACAAGCAATGCGCAGCTTATGGTCACTTTGGTAGATTAGATCTAAATCTATCATGGGAAAAATTAGATAAAATTGAACAAATTAAAAAATATTTATCAAAATAATATAATTATTTAGATAATAAATAAACGGATGCTTAATTGCATCCGTCTTTATTTTTATAATT
>CAZHQU010000136.1:0-5632 GCA_964534245.1 uncultured Coprobacillus sp. | reverse complement strand
TAGTAAACTCTTGAATTCCATTTTCTGATAGCATATAGTTTAGTAGTCCTAATAAATCATCAAGTCTTACTAATGCATTAGGATATTCAAGTAATGTACATGATAAATAATTATTTGGAAATTTTGAAACTAATTTTTTAAGAAACTTTTTACATTCACTAACTTTTAGTTTTTCACTAACAATTAAATATGTATCATTAACATAATATACTAATTCATCTAAATTAGCTTTTAAATAAGGAAATACATCAGCATCAGTTTTTATTCCAATAATTTTTAATTCTTTTTTCTTAAGTGAATCAATCAAAGGCATAAATTCAGATACACCTAGTAATCTAGATTTATCTAATTCTTTCTTAACTTGATCATCAATAATAACTTCACTTATTCTCCCACAATAATACTTTTCTGTAGCAGTTTCATATAATGATGCTTTTTCTTTTATTAATTTACCATCAGATGTATGGTAAGTTATATCATATGGTTTTCCATCATCAATGAATTTTTTACGAATTAAGTAACTTTCATAGTCATTTTTGTTAATATTTAGAATAAATTTATCTATATATATATTACTATCTTTAAATGACAATAATTTCATAGCTTCATTTGATAAAATGTAATTCATTTCATTTACATTATAATAGAATATTCCACTATTTGAATTAGCATTACTTGTACTTAATAAATTATATTGTAATAAGTTGTTTGTTTTAATGTATAAGTCATTTAATGAGTATGATAATAATTTTGTACTTAAATTCATTAATGTCTTACAATAAGTATTTAATATATCGTTGTTTGATAAATAAATACATACACCATAGATCGAATCATTTAACTTTAAGGACACCGCATAAAGTTCTTTAAAGTTATTATTATAAGCAGATAGATTAATTGGATTAATAATGTTATCAAATGTATTTTCAAATGAATAAACAAGTTCTTCTTTTCCACTTAATATTTCTTCAACTAATGTTCCAATTATATTATTGAAAGGAATTGTTCTTTCATATAATCTATTATTTTTATATGTATAAGTAGAGAAATTCATATTATTAGAAGGTATATCAGGAATAATTTGTGATTTTTGTTTATTTAAAACTATAAAATGAACTTCATCAAATAATACTTTTACATTTAAAGAATTTGAATAATTCATTAATAATGTTCTAATGTTCAAATCAGAATTATTTAATTTTATATCTTCAATTGATCCTAATAATTTCGTTGAAAATTTCTTTTCAAAATTACTTTCTTGTATAGTTAGTTCGTCTTCACTAATTTCAGTGCTTTTTATTTCTTTATTATTATTTATTATTGCTTCTACTTCATTCATTTTTTCAAGTAGAATATTTGAGCTATCGATATATTTTTTCTTTCTTTTAAGACTATTATCACTTGCTAAATCGATTTTCAAACAGTTACGATAAAACATACATTTGTTCTTTAAATCATCAGATTCCTCATATACTGTATAATATTTCTCACACAAATTAAATGCTTCTTTTAAATCATTACATTCAATTAAAACTGAAATATATTCATTCATATAAATGAAGTCATCACGAGATAATTCATCAACTTGTTTAAATAGATTTGATAATACTTTCTTTGCTTCTTTAAAATTATTTTCTTTATGTAGAATTAATCCTTTTAAATACTCGCAATATCTAATACCTTCAGTATCATTGATTTCAGTAACCAAATCAATACAATTAACTAAATAAGCTTTAGCTTCATCTAAATTATTCGCATCAATAAACAGTTTAATTATATTATTAAGTGCATAAGCTTTAATTTCATCAGTAGGTTCATTACTAATAATTGATGTTAAATTTAGTAACGCATCATGATGTTTGTCGACAGCTTCATTTATGTATGCAAGTTCTAAGTACCATCTATTTACAGCATCTTTATCATCTATATCAAGGTACTCTTTTTTCATCATACAATAAGTTAAAGCCTTTTGATAATGTTGTTTTGTGATATATATATAAATAAGATTATCAATTAAACTCTTATAACTTTCTGGATAATTTAATAATGATATTTTGTTAAATAAATCCAAAGCCATTTCAAGAGCAGCATCAAGTTTTTCGTATGATATATATATTTGAATTATTTTATTAGTACATAAATAATAATTTTTAAAATCTTTAACTAATTTAAATTCTTCTTGAAGACCAATAATATCAGGTATTAAATCTAAAGTAAGTTCATTTTGTAATAATTGGTCTAATTTTTCGCTTAGCATCATAATATCACTCCTAAATATACTTAATTATACTACATTTTATTAAAAATTAAAATAAAATTATAACAAAAAAGGTGATATCAAAATGATAATCACCCTTAATAAATATTATTTATATAATAATTTAAAACTCATAAATAATAGTACATGGTCCATCATTTAAAAGTTTTATTTCCATATGAGCACCAAATATACCCTCTTCAACAACAAAACCTAATGAGCGTAATTTTTCATTAAACTTAAGATAAAGTGGTTTTGCTAAATCTGGATGCAAAGCTTCTGTAAATGATGGTCTATTTCCATCATTTGTATTAGCATATAAAGTAAATTGCGATATTGATAAAATATTTCCCTTGACGGTTTGTAAATTTAAATTCATTTTACCATTCTCATCTTCAAATATTCTTAATCCTCCGATTTTCTTTACAGCCTTATCAAGTTTTATTTCATTATCACCATTAGTAAAACCCACTAACAATAAATAACCTTTTTCTATTTGTCCAGTGATAACTCCATCAACAGTACAACTGGCATTTGTTACTCTTTGTAATACTACTCTCATATTTATTCACCATTTATGTATTTATATTTTGTATATTTATCTTATTACTATCTATAATATTTATATCTACTTTTGTGCTCTAGTTATAGTATAAATATCAGAGATCTTTTGTAAGTTTACTATTACATTTTCTAATGTATCTAAATTATTTACTGAAAGTTTTACTTTTGTATTTAAATCTGAACCTTTTGATGAACTAGAACTAATTGATAAAATATTAACATTAGGGCATGCGTTAATAACATTAATAACTTCAGCAACAACATTTTTTCTATCAAAAGAGAATATACTTAGACACGTTTCATAATTTCTTGGTGAATCTAAGTCACCCCAGAATACATCAATAAATCTAGATTCGACTGAATGTGATACATTATGGCAGTCATATCTATGTACAATTATGCCTTTTCCTTTAGTAACATAACCAATTACTGGATCTCCATATACAGGCATACAGCATGTAGCTAATTTAATTTGCGCTTTTGGAAGACCATCTACATATACACCATAGTCATTAGCTTTTGGTTTACGATATTTTGCTTCTACTTCTTCATAATGTTTAATTAACATTTCTTCAGTTACTTTTTCATTTCTATTAAATAATTTATTGATTGCTGAACCAATAGGTAAATCTGCTTTACCAATAGCATAATAGAAATCTTCAACATTATTAACTGAGAATTTTTGGAAATTGTCCTTAACTAATTTATCATCAAGTTTAATTGATAATCCATCAACTTTTAAAGCTCTTTCAAAATCTAATTTTCCTTTTTCAACAAGTTCTTCACGCTTACGTTTGTTTAGAATAGATATAATCTTATGACGAGCATGATTAGTTTTAACTATTCTAAGCCATGATTCACTAGGGCCATTAAAGTTTTTAGATGTTTTAATCTCAATAACATCACCAGTTTTTAAATGATATGTAAGTGGAACAATTCTCTTATTAACTATTGCACCAACTGTTCTATTGCCAACTTCAGTATGAACACGATATGCAAAGTCAAGTGGAGTAGATCCATTAGGGAAATCTAACACATCTCCTTTTGGTGTAAATACATAAACATTTGCACTGAAGATATCCGCATTAATAGGTAATAATGGGTCTTCATCATCATTTTCACCTTGCTCAACATATGATAATAAATCTTTATACCATTTTAATTTAGAGAATAATTCTTCTTGCTCTTTTTGAGGTGTATAATTATTATTTTCTTCTTTATATGCCCAGTGAGCAGCAATACCATTTTCAGCAACTTCATCCATCTCAAATGTACGAATTTGCACTTCATAAATTTTACCTTCTAAACCTAAAATTGTTGTATGAAGTGATTGATAAAGATTAGGTTTTGGGGTTGAAATATAATCTTTAAATCTCCCAGGCAAAGGTTTCCACTCAGCATGAATTAAACCTAAAACATGATAACAATCAGCAACAGTAGGAACAATTACTCTTAATGCCATTAAGTCATAGATTTGTTCAAAAGTAAGATCTTTGTTTTCCATTTTTTTATTAATACTAAAGATATTCTTTAAACGACCTTTAATTTGATATGTCTCAATATTTGTTTTTGATAAAATATTATCAATTGCAAAGCGCATTCCTTCGATATCTTCTTCTCTATTAACCTTTTCATCATCTAAAGATTTAGTAATATGATTATATCTTTCAGATTCGATATATTTAAAGGAAATATCTTCAAGTTCTGCTTTAATACGATACATACCTAAACGATGTGCTAAAGGAGCATAAAGATCTAAAGTTTCTTTAGCGATAGAAACTTGTTTATGTGGAGGTTGGAACTCCAAAGTACGCATATTATGCATTCTATCTAAAAGTTTAACTAATACAACACGAATATCCTTAGCCATTGCAAGTAAAATCTTTTGATGAGTTTTTGCTAAAACTTTTTCTTTTGTCATGTATTTAAGTTGACTGATTTTAGTAACACCATCTACAATTGAAGTTATATCTTTACCAAATTCTCTAATCATATCTTCTTCAGAAAAAGATGTATCTTCTAAAACATCATGAAGTAAACCAGCACAAACAGTTTCAGGACTAGCATGTAGTGAGGCTAATAAATAAGCAACTTCTAATGGATGTTGAATATATGGATCGCCAGACTTACGAAATTGTCCTTTGTGCATTTTTTCAGCAAGTTTATAAGCTTTTGAAATTAAATCAATATTTTTCTTATGGTGCAAATAAGTTCCAATTTGATCCATCAAATCTTGATAAGTTATTAATTTTGCCATACATTCACCTCCTCGTATAAATAAATATTAGTATATTGTTAGAATTTAATTAATGATTTAACATTATAGCCATTTAATAAAGTACGACCATTTAATTCCTCAAGTTCAATTAAGAAACCTAAGCCAACAACTTCGCCACCAAGTTTTTCGATAAGTTTGATTGCGGCTTGCATTGTGCCACCTGTTGCTAATAAGTCATCAATAATAACAACTTTTTGCCCTGGTTTAATAGCATCTTTATGCATACATAAAGTATTAGAACCATATTCTAAATCATATGATTCACTAACAGTTTCACGAGGAAGTTTATTAGGTTTACGAATAGGAACAAAACCTATTCCTAAATCTTTAGAAACGGGACATCCAAAGATGAAACCTCGAGATTCAGGACCAGCAATTACTTCAGCAGCTAAATCTTTTGCAAACTTCTTAAGTTCATCACAAGCTACTCCGAAAGCTTTTCCATCTGCCATTAAAGGTGTAATATCTTTAAACAAAATTCCTTCTTTTGGAAAATCATGAACATCAGCAATATACTTTTTTAAATCCATAAT
>CAZHQU010000135.1:0-5703 GCA_964534245.1 uncultured Coprobacillus sp. | reverse complement strand
AGGTATTACAAAATATATAGTATCTCAAAGCCTAAAGAAAAAATCATTATCAGATAATAAATCAAATAATAAAAAAGTAAAATATTACCTAGCATTATTAAATAGTTCATATATAAAAGATATGAATGATGAAAAAATAATATGTTTTGTTGATGCGACAGATATACTTAATAGTTATGATGACATTATTCAAACAGAGTATAATCAACTAATTAAAGTATTAAATAGTCCAAAACTTAATAAAGTGACTTATAAGAAAGTTTGCAAAGATTGTGAATATTTTAAAATATGTCACGAGAGATTAACTGAAAAGAATTCTATTTTAAAATTAATTAGTTCAAAATCAGTAAATAAAGTAACTATTGAAGAAATGGTAAATTCTGGATTAACATTACTAAAAGATATACCATATGAGAATTTAGAAAATGTAAATCATATTATTCAAAGAAATGTAATAGATACTCATACAGAATATATAAATAAAAATAATATTAAGGATGAAATAAATAAAATAGAATATCCAATCTATCATTTGGATTTTGAAGGTTTTAACTGTCCAATACCAAGATTTAGAGGAGAAAAACCTTATACTCAATCATTATTCCAGTTCTCAATACATGTTGAACGAAAACCTGGCGTATGTGATAGAGATAAAGACTGTTATAGTTTCTTACCTCATGATTTTGAAGATCATAGAGAAGATCTAATTAAAGAATTAATTAAAGTAATAGATTTATCAAATGGAGGAAGCGTAATGGTCTATAACAAAAGCTACGAATCCCCAGGAATCAAAAATCTTATAGATATATTCCCTAATTATGAGAAGGAATTAACATTGATTAATAGTAAGATAGTTGACTTATATGAAATAGTTAAAGGTAAAATGAAGGATGGAGTAAACTATTATCACGAAGACCTTGAGGGGAGCTTTAGTATAAAGAAAGTTTTGCCTGTGTTTTCAAATTTAACATATAAAGATTTAGATGTGAAAAATGGAAATGAAGCTATTGTGGCATATAGTACATTTAAGTATTTGCCGAAAGAAGATATTGAAGAAGTGAGAAAAAATCTATTAAAGTATTGTGGACTTGATACATATTCAATGGTCGTAATACTTGACGAACTTAGAAGGAGAATAAAATGATTAGCGAAAAAGTACTAAATAATCAAAGTTTAAACGAAAATCCTGAAGAAGTAGATTCAAATGAAGAGCAAAATACAAACGATGAATTTACAAAAGAAGAATCAGAGTATAAATCTGTAGAAGTAATTTATAACGACTCTCATGAACCTATTTTAGTAGATAAGAATGATTCTGAAAACGAAGAGAAAAATCCTGAAACTGAAGATGCAACTTTAGAAAATAAAGAAGAGATTCAATCAGAAAAGTTAAGCGATGAGAATCAAGAACAAGAAGAAAATATGTCAGGACAAGAAGTTGAAGAAGTATTAAAAAATGTAATTATTAATCAAAGCAGTAATGAAGATAATAATTCAAACGAAAAACAAGAATCTGATACTACTAAAGAAGTTAATGAAACAGATCAAACTATGTCAAATCAAGAAACTGAAGACGTAGTAGAAAAGAATTCTATTAAGATGGATAAATTACCAGAAAGAAATTTTGATGTTGCTGAAATAATTAAATCAAAACATTTATTCTCTGTAAAAGAAACATTAGAAATCATAAAGAAAGAACTAACGTTAGATAATTTTGATATATTACTTAAGGCAATTAAGAATAGTAAATATAACAAAATATTTGAAGTATTAGGTTATTTCTTATACTTTGTATATGAAAACAAATTAAGTGAAGAACAAATAGATGATATTATCTTAGGATTAGATAATGAAGAAATAGTTTGTACATATGCTTTCGCAATTCTAAATGCTAGAAAATACAAGAATAAACCTTTAGTAAAAACATTATTTATAAGAATTAATGAAATCCCTTGCACAGATAGTTTCTTATTAAAATTCATCAAGAACTTAAAATCTAAAAAAAGAAAAATAGAATATAAATTCTATGAAAGAAAAGTAAAGAAGATAAAGAAAATTGTTAAGAAATATAAAAAGTCAGTTGCTAAAAAAGACGAGTTTAACAATGTCGATGAGTCATTAACAAGATATATATTTAGTATCTATGGTGAATATCGATACACTAAGAAATGTCAAAAATTATACACTAAGATTGAATCTAAATTAACAAATGAAATGAAAATTAATTGTTTATTAAGTTTAGCATTAGGATATCAAAGAGTAGAAAAATATAAAAAAGCTAAAAAACTTTATGAAGAAGTATTGACAATTGATAATGAAAATTACGAAGCAGCTATAGGTTTACTAATTATTAAGAATAAATGTGTTAATATTGAACAATTATTAAGTAAAAAGAAAGTTGAAAAAATCAAAGGATATGATGAATTAATTAATAAATTCTTAAGTAGTGAAAATGATGCATTAGCATATAAAGTATATGGTTATGATCAAGTAAAACAAGACGAAAAGAAGTTGAATCTTGAAGAAAAATTAAAATTCATTCGTAAACATATTTCATTAGTATCTTATATAATTGGAACAGTTCTATTAAATTTAACTTTCTTTGTTAATAATTCTATAGTTGAAATCTTCGGATATGTATGTATGGGAATATTTGTTCTAGCAACATTTATCTCAACTAAAATCAAATCAAGGATTGTAACAGCAATTATAAAATTAGTTCTTGCTGGAGCTGTAATTGTTGAGTCAATAGTAATAAGTAATATAATAGGTGGGTAAAATGAAAAAAGTCTTAATAGCATTAGTATTAGTATTTAGCATGTTTACTTTTGCATGTGTTGAACCACATACACATGAATTTGTAAATGGTTCTTGTGAGTGCGGAGAATTACATAATTGTACATATGTAGATGGTAAATGCGAATGTGGTAAAGTTGAAGAACATACACATGAATTTGTAAATGGTTCTTGTGAGTGTGGAGAATTACATAATTGTACATATGTAGATGGTAAATGTGAATGTGGTAAAGAAGAAGAAATTATTGTTGATTATGAAGCAATTGTTAAAAAAGCCTTAGATACAATTTATATTCAACCAGAAGCATCAGATAATATTCCTATTATCGCTTCTATAGATATTGATGGTGAAACTGTAGAATTAAGCTATAAATCAAATAATAGTGCCTTAACTACTGAGGGAATTGTAACACAAGGATTAGAAGATGTAATTGTAACATTAACTGTGACAGCTTCTTTAGGTGGTAAAGAAGAAACTAAAGAATTTTACGTAAAAGTATTAAAGAAAGAAATTAATCTTGAAGAATTAAGTAGTGAAATGCTAGAAAGCATTAACTTACCATTAGAAGTAACAACTGATTTAGACTTAGTTACTTCTCTTGAAGTTCAAGGAGTTACTGGTACAGTAAGTTATGAATTCTCTAATGATGCAATTTCAAGTGATGGTAAAGTTAAATTACTAGAAGAAGAAAATCAAACTGTAGATTGTGTTATAACATTAGATATTAATGGAAACAAATATAATAAAGAAGTAAAAGGAATCACTGTATATTCAATTATTGGTGGCGCTGAAAAGTTCATTGAATCACTAAATATACCTACAGAACTTAACGAAAATATTTATTTACCAACAGAATATGAAAATATGGAAATTTCATGGTCAACAAGTAATAGATATTTATTAACTGACAAAGGAGTTCCTGCATACGTAGAAGAAGATTCAGAAGTAACTTTATATGTAACCTGTGTAATTTACTATAACGATGAAGAATATTTTTATGATGCAAGTTTCCAAATCACAATAAAACCTTATTCTGATGAAAAGAGAGTTAATACTGTATTAGATAATATTAATATACCAACTGAAACAGAAAATAACTTATCTTTATTAAAAGAATATGAATATGGTGTAAAAGCTGAATGGACTTCATCAAATGAAGAAGTTCTATCAAGCAGTGGTGTAGTAAGCCCTAGTAATGAAGATAAAATTGTAACCTTAAAATTAGTATTAACTTATGGAGAATATATGCAAGAAAAAACATTTGATGTAAAAGTAAGCAAAGTATCTTTAGATGGATGTGATGAAATCTTCTATATGCATAATTTAGTTGAATATGCTAAAGATTTAGAAAGTAGTAAATTAACAAACTTAGAATTAGTAGATGGTAGATTACAACTTAAAGAAGGAGCTGTAGAAGGAAGTTATGAATCTAAAACTTTCAAAACACGTGACTTTGATAGCGTTGTTGGTTCATATTCATGTACATCAGGAGTAGACCATACAGCTGAACTTGAAGTAAGTGTTAAAGTAAATGGAACATGGAGTAAATACTTCACATACGGTAGATTCGGTAATGGCCGTGAAAACTTATACTATGATACAAGTGATACATATTCATATCTAAATACAGATATCGTAACAGTTAATTCTGGATATCAAGGTGACGGAGTTAAATATCGTATTACATTAAGAAGAGACTCAGCAAGTGCTCCATCTCCAAAATTATTACTTGTTGCTATAGCATTAAGAATGAGTAATTATACATATGTGGTAGATGATTCGGATCTTCCAGCTGAATATGATAATGCTACAACACCAATGTTATATCAACATGATGTACCAACAATTGGTAGTGTAATTTGCTCAGCCACAACAACAACAATGCTTCTAATGAATAGAGGTTATGACTTTAGTAATAAAGGATATGCTTATCCACATCAATATATGGCATCAATCGTTGCTGATAGAGGACATAATAATCCAACATATGGTAACTGGTCATATAATATGATTGCTGCAGGTGGATTCGGAGCAGAAGCATACGTTGCAAAATTATATTCATGGGAAGAACTAAAATGGTACTTAGTAAACGTAGGACCTTGTGGAGCTAGTATCTCAGGTAACTTTGGTATATACTCAACAGGAGGACACTTAATCGTTGTAAGAGGCTATCGTGAATCTGCTGATGGAACAGTAGTTATCTGTAATGACCCTAACGTAAAAGGTGTATACTATGAAGTATCTAAAGAAATCTTTATGGAAGCATGGAAGAAAGGAATGTCATATTTAGTTTATTAATATGAAATCTAAAACAAACACTCTACTAATTAGTAGGGTGTTTAAATTTGAAAAAATTTTTAAATAATTTAGTTGTAGCGCAAATGAGCAAAAAACTAAAAAACTATTTAAAACGCCACAGATTTTGTGGCGTTTTTGCATGTTTGAGTAAAGAAGTGCCATTTCCGCTACAGACATCTAATTTGACATATTTTAACATATATTATATAATGTAGATAATAGATGTATATATAAGAATATATATAAAGAAAGGAAATCATATGAAACTAAGAAATTTATTAAAAAGCATTTTTGTTATGATGTTATTATTTATAATAACAGGTTGTCGTGAACCTAGTGTAGTAGATATCAAATTAAATGATTATGATATTAAACAAGATATTGATGATTTTGATATAAGTGATATAACTTTAACTGTAACATATGATAATAATACAGTTAATATTGTAAATGTTACAGAAGATATGGTGTCAATAGAAGACTTAGATAAATTAAACAAATTAGGAACACATAATATAAAAATAAACTATTTAGATAAAGTAATAACACTAAACATAAACTTAACAAACTATTATGAAGTAACATTCATTTTAGATGATAAAGTAGTA
>CAZHQU010000134.1:0-5706 GCA_964534245.1 uncultured Coprobacillus sp. | reverse complement strand
AATAAAAATAATATTAGATATAATAAGTATTTTTATATAATTAGTAATGCATATGATAAATCAAATGTTGAAGTAAATGAGATTATAAATAAAGAATATAATTATATGTATTATAGTGAATTTATTAATTATTTCTTTAAAGGAATAAAAATTGGAGTATGTGGTACACATGGTAAGACCACAACAACTTCAATGTGTGTTAAGTTATTTGAAGATGAAAGAATATGCGCTTTAATTGGCAATGGTACTGGAATTGGAATGGATAATTATAAATACTTTATATTTGAGGCCTGTGAATATCGAAATAACTTTTTAAAGTATGATTATGATTATTTAATAATTAATAATATCGATTATGATCATGTTGATTTCTTTTCATCTATTGATGATGTATTTGATTCGTTTCAAAAAGCCGCAAATAAAGCAAAGTGCGTAATAGTAAATAATGATGATGAATATGCAAGAAAAATTAAACATAACAATAAAGTAACATTTGGAAAATCTTATGATTCTGATTTTGTCATTAACAAAATCAATAAATATAAAGATGGATTTGTAATTCAAATAGTTTCAGAAAATACTGAAGAAGTTATTAAAGTAATGCTTGTTGGGGAGCATAATATATATAATTTTGTTGCTTCATATGTTCTTACGAAAGAACTAAAGTTAAATGTAAATATACAAGATAAGATTAGAAATTTTAAAATGCCTAGAAGAAGAATGGAAGAATATATTTTTAAAAGTAATATAATAATAGATGACTATGCTCATCACCCTAAAGAAATTAAATGTTTGTTAGAAAGTATTAAACAAAAATATGATAAAGATATAATTGTAATATTTCAACCTCATACGTATTCAAGAACAATAAAACTTGAAAAAGAGTTTAGGAATTTATTTGATAAAGTCGAACTTTTTTTATGTAATACTTATACATCTGTTAGAGAACAAAAAGATGATTTACTAGATACTGAAATAAAAAAACTATTTCCAAATAGTAAAGAATATAGTCAGGACACTTTAAGTTATCTAAATAATGTAAATAATAAAGTAATTGTATTTTTAGGAGCAGGCATTATTTCAAATGATATTAATAAATTATTATATGTAAATTAACATTTATGAAAATAATGTGAAAATTTTCATTAAAATTATTGAAAAAAATAGCAAGTAGTAGTATAATAGATGTTAGAGAAAGGAGTATTGCATGGAACAAACAAAAATTTATGATATTGCTGGGGCTGCAGGTGTTAGTTTAGCAACTGTGTCAAGAGTTTTAAATCATCCTGATAAAGTTAAAGAAGAAACTAGAAACAAAGTAATGAGAATTATTAAAGAAAAAGGATATAAACCAAACGCTAATGCACGTGGATTAGCAAGTCGTAAATCTACAACCGTTGCTGTAGTAATACCAGAGCTTTCTCGCGCCAGTGTTGCTGAAATGATTCAAGGTATCGATGATGCTGCTAAAAAGTTTGGTTACACTATTCGTCTATTTATTAATAAGGATATGGGGAAAGAAAAAGAAATTTGGGCAGAAGTTATTGCTTCAAGTGTTGATGGCATTTTATTTATGAATGATGAAATGACAAAGGATGTATATCAACTTGTTGATTTTTCACCTGTTCCTGTAGTGTTCGTTAATGCACTTTCTAAGAAAGATTCTATCGGTAGTGTCTGTGTTGACTACGAGGGATGTGCTTATGAAGTAACTACAAAGATGATTCAAAAAGGTAATAAGAATATAGTGTTCGTTGGAACTGAACATAAATATACATTAAACGAAATGAAACAAAAGGGTTATACTAGAGCAATGCAAGATGCTGGCCTAGAACCAAAATGTGTATACTCAAGTGGAGATATTAAGAAAAACGAAGCATTCTTTAAAGAATACTTAGCAAGAGAAGTTCCTGAAGTTGCATTAGTAGTTCGAGACTCAATAGCAATTTCAATGATGAATGTTGCTGTGAAGAAAGGTATTAAAGTTCCTGATCAAATGCAAGTAATTGGATTCCAAAATACTAGATATGCTCAATTATCTAATCCGAAACTTACTTGTGTTGAAATTCCTATTTATGAAATGGGTAATACAGCAATGAGTTACTCAACAAGTTTAATGAGAGAAGAACCTGAAAAGATTAAAAAAGCTGAAAAGTTATTGTTAGCTTATGATATAATTTGGAGAGATTCAACTAAATAATTTCGATGAATAAAGATTAGTAGATAATATTTATTGATTGTAGAGAGTCTATGGCTGGTGAAAATAGATACAAAGATATTATTGAATTACACTTTAGGAGAAATACAAAAAATAAGAGGGCTATATAAATTATATATTTAGATATAATATATAGAACTAAGGTGGTACCGCGCATGTTAAGCGTCCTTAGATTATTAAGGACGTTTTTTATTTTGTGTTAGCACATAATAATTAGTAAAAAATAAATTAATAATATAGATATAAAGGAGAAAACAACTATGGGAATTTATGAAGAATTAGAATGGAGAGGCTTGATTAAAGACGTATCTGATCCTTCACTTAAAGACAAATTAAACGCTGGTGGAATGACTTTCTACATTGGTACAGACCCAACTGGAGATAGTTTACATATAGGACATTTCTCGAGCTTCTTAATTTGTAAAAGATTAAAAGATGCTGGACATAATCCTATCGTATTAGTAGGGGGCGCAACTGGATTAATTGGTGACCCTAAACCAGATAGTGAACGTCCAATGATTACAAAAGAAACAGTAGAACATAACTTTGAATGCTTAAAGAGTCAATTAGTTAACTTATTCGGATGTGAAGTAGTTAATAACTATGACTGGAGTAAAGATATTAACTTTATTGACTTCTTAAGAGATTTTGGCAAATTCTTTAATATTAATTATATGTTACAAAAAGATATCGTAGCTAGAAGATTAGATTCAGGTATTACATATACTGAATTCTCATATATGATAATGCAAGCTTTAGACTTCTGGTGGTTAAACCAAAACAAGAATGTTACATTACAAGTAGCTGGACAAGATCAATGGGGTAACATTACTGCAGGTATCGAATTATGTCGAAAGAAAGCACAAAAAGAAGTATATGGATTTACAATGCCACTATTAACTAAGAGCGATGGATCTAAATTTGGAAAGACAAATGGTAAAGCAATATGGCTTGATATTAACAAAACATCAGCATATGAAATGTACCAATTCTTTATTAACTCTGAAGATAGCAAAGTAATCGATTACTTAAAATTCTTAACATTCTTATCAAAAGAAGAAATCGAAGCTTTAGAAGCTAAACACAATGAAGCACCTCATTTAAGAGAAGCTCATAAAGCATTAGCTCATGAAGTAATTACATTCTTACACACTGAAGAAGACTTTAACCAAGCAGTAAAAATCTCTGAAGCATTATTCTCAGGTGATATCAAAAAACTTAACGTTAAAGAAATCGAAATGGGATTTAAAGATGTTCCATCTGTAGAAGTGACAGAGGAAATCAACTTAGTAGATTTATTAGTATTAACAAAAGCTGCCCAAAGTAAGCGTGAAGCAAGAACATTCATCCAAGGTGGTGGCGTATATGTTAATGGTGACCAAGTGAAAGATATTGAATTTATGGTCAAGAAAGAAAACGGATTTGATAGTAAATTCACAATTATTAGACGTGGTAAGAAAAATTATTATTTAATTAAACACTAATAAAAAAGAGGCTATTTGTTATGTCAAATAGCCATTTTTTTATATTAGTTTCTTCCAATACCAATTTTTCTATAAACCTTTCTCATCTTCTTAAATGCTAAACGTTTAGCGTCTTCCCTACCTTTATCTAAAACTTCATTAAGTTCATTTGAGTTAAGAATTTGATTATAACGCTCTTGGATTGGGGCAATTTCATTCGCAACGATTTCAGCAAGGTCACCTTTAAAATCACCATAACCTTTACCATCATATTTAGCTTCAATATCTTCATATGACATACTAGTAATAGCACTATAAATAGTCATTAAGTTAGATATACCAGGTTGGTTTTCTTTATCAAAATGAACATGTGCTAAGTTGTCAGTCACAGCACTTTTAATTCTTTTTTTAATTACATCAATAGGATCTAATAAACAAATACATCCTTTATCATCTCCTCTTGACTTATCCATCTTTTTAGTAGGATCTTGTAAGTCCATAATTCTAGCACCTTTCTTTGGTGGAAGACCTTCAGGAACAACAAATGTTTCACCATATTTATTGTTAAATCTAATAGCTAAATCTCTAGTTAATTCTAAATGTTGTTTTTGGTCATCGCCAACAGGAACATATTTAGCATCATAAAGAAGAATATCAGCTGCCATTAAGGCAGGATATGTAAATAGAGCAGTTGTAACTCCAGTAACATTTTTAGCAACTTTGTCTTTATACTGAGTCATTCTTTCAAGTTCTCCCATATACGCATTAGCTTGCATAACATAACCTAATTCTAAATGTTCACTGATTTCAGATTGAACGAATAAAGTTAAGTTTTCTTTGTTTAATCCACAAGCTAAATACAAAGCTGCTAAACTCTTAATATTCTTACGAAGAGTTGTCGGTTCTTGATGAACAGTAATTGCGTGCATATCAGCTACAAAGAAAAAGAAATTGTAGTCAGTTTTTTCATTTTGGAGCTTAACGAAATTCTTTAAAGCTCCTAAGTAATTTCCAAGTGTAGGTATACCTGTAGGTTTAATACCTGATAAAATAATATTCATAAAAATCCCTCCAATATATAATATAATAAAAAAGCCCTTATAATAAATATAAGGACTTGTAAAAGCGGTGCCACCTTAGTTCACAAACAAATAAGTTAGTTTGTACTCTCATAGGCTGTTAACGAGCCCATCCGACAAGGCATTTCCTCCCTGTAGCTAGAAAACCCATTCATAAACGTTTGTTAGTCTTTTTCACCTTCCAAGACCTCTCTAAAAACAAATTAGTTTATTACTTTTTTTTCTATATGCTTATAAATTACATTAATCGTTTTAAAGCATTGTATGCTCTTTTAACTTTCTTTTCTGATTTCTTATATTTAATTTTGAAATCACCTAAAAGGTTAACAAATTCCTTTTTGCCATCATGATAGTTACGAGCTTCATATTCTAATTCATAATCTGTTTCATTTAGATATGTGCTCTTATCAATAAATACTATTCCATTACTATATTGGAAATACATTCTTTCTGTTGAAAGACTCATAAAGTTAATTAACTTTTGATCACCAATAATTGTAGCAACTTCATCAGAAACTTTTCCTTCAGGAAGAACTCCAGTTTCACGAATAAATTC
The DNA here is from genome assembly GCA_964534245.1 of uncultured Coprobacillus sp. GTDB lineage: Bacteria > Bacillota_I > Bacilli_A > ML615J-28 > CAG-698 > CAG-698. The sequence goes on along the minus strand of CAZHQU010000134.1, from coordinate 390 downwards.
TAATTGATCTTTTTCTAGGGGTTCTCTTATATCGTGAATTGAATAACCTTTCTTTCGTTTAAATGTTAATTCGAAAGTATCTCTTTCACGAACTCTTAAAGAAGTATCAGTAGATTTTAATGAGAAACGTTCTGTATCTAAATAATGATTGGTTTGCACATCAATTGGATTTCCTTTGAAACGTGCCATTAACCTAGTATATTCTTCTTTTGTTAGCATTGTCTTAAATTCAACTTCTAAGGAAGGTAGCATAATTGATTCTCCTTTCTAAACTGTAAATGAATTGTTACTATAATAATAACAATACAAATAGTCATTTCCATTCTTGATTAATACCTTGATTAGATTTATATTTTAAATATAACATATAAAATATTAAAAATCAATACT
>CAZHQU010000133.1:0-5707 GCA_964534245.1 uncultured Coprobacillus sp. | reverse complement strand
ATCTTACTCATTTATAGTTTTAATTAGTTATATAAAGACTTTTTCAGCAGCCTCCATAATACCAGTCTAGTTTATTTTCGATTCAAATATAGTTTCCCTTGGGTTGTAAACATCTCGTAATATCTACCATGTTTGTTCATTAATTCTTCATGAGATCCTTTTTCAATTATTTTACCATATTCTATTAAAATAATTTTATCAGCATCAACAACTGTAGAAAGTCTATGAGCAATTAATATTACCGCTTTATCCGTTGCTTTTTCTATGATTAGTTGATTAATTTTACGTTCAGCAAGTGGGTCTAAGTTACTAGTAGGTTCATCTAAGATATAAATATCTGCATTTGAAGCAAATGCCCTTGCAATTACTAATCTTTGAAGTTCGCCACCAGAAAACTCTGCACCATCAGTTCTAAACTCTCTTGTGCACATTGTATTTATGCCCTCAGGAAGTTTTTCAATCTTTTCTTTCATACCAACATAATCTAATGCCGTCCAAATTTTCTTTACATCTTCTTCAGATTTAACTTTCCTCATTAAGATATTTTCAGCAATTGTAACTCCATAAATTCTATATTCTTGGAATACTATTGAATATTTACTTCTAATAGAATCTTCTTTAGCATTTCTAATATCTTTTCCATTATAAAGTATACTTCCGTTTGTTGGGTGATAGAACTTTAGCAAAAGTTTTACTAGTGTTGTTTTACCAGCTCCATTTAATCCTACTATTGCAATAGTTTCACCCTTTTTGATTTTCATATTTACATTATCTAAAGATAATCTATCATTTAATGGATATTTAAAATCAACATTTTGTACTTCTAATTCTTTAAACTCTTCATTCACTTCTTCTGTTCCTAATGTTTCTAGTTTAGGTTCATAATTCATAAACTCAATAAAGTAATCAATGTACATTGCATTCATTTTAATTTTATTTATAAAGTTTGCCATATTAAAGAAGTTTTGACTGAACTGTTTTGTGGCGGTAATAACTGATGAGAATTCAGAAATACCTAATCCATTAAATAGTTTATACACTAAAAATATATAAACTAATCCCATTTCTAGAATGTTTGTGGCAAAAGATGATATTGATTCTAAAATAGTATTTTTCTTATATGTCTTAATACACTTTTTATCAATAAAATCTTGGGCTTTATGACAGTTATCTATTAATAATTCTCCAATGTTTGTACATTTAATCTCTGCAGCAAATCTTTCTTGATAGAATGTTCTTTTAACATATCCATACATTCTACGACTTGTTTCAATTTCAGTTTCATAGTTATGAACATTTTTGTTTACTCTTTGACCTATTATTAATCTAATAATAACTGAAAAAACAATTATAATAATTAATAAAGGATTATTTATAACTATAAATGTTCCCATTGCAATTGTATTAGCAAGCGATGAAATTAATGTTGTAATATCTTCAAAGACAATTATTCCTCTTCTAATTCCATCTCTCATTGCTCTTGAGTACATATCATAAAAAGTTGGATCGTCAAAGTTTTCATAGTCAACAATCTTTGCTTTAAGATACATTGTTCTTCTCATCATCTTAATATAATTGATTCTATAATAGCCTTTTATATAAGTGTTATAAATGGAAGTATATGTTGCACAAATAACTACAATCACTAAATATTTAATAATTAATCTAAGTAATTCAGAATAATCATTTCCACCAGATTCAATTAGTTTTTCAACAAATAATACTGCATCTCCAATGAGTATTACTTTTTGTACTGCTAAGAATGTATTAAATACAATATATGCTATTGTAAATAAAGCATATAAAGGACAATACTTAAACACATATTTAACGACTAAAAGGTTTTTCTTAATATCTTTAATCATTATTATCACCTAAGTATTTTTCAGCTTGAGAAATAAACATTTCTCGATATTTTCCATTTTCAATGTTCATCATTTCTTCATGGCTGCCTTGTTCTATAATTTTACCTTTTTCGAATAAATAAATTCTATCACAGTTACATGTTGCACTTAATCTATGAGAAATAAAAACTAGGGATCTGTTTTTACCCATTTGAAGCATGTTCTCATACATCTTAGCTTCAGCTAATGGATCAAGTCTACTTGATGGTTCATCCAATAATAACACATCATAATTTTGAGCATATCCTCTTGCAACAGCAATCTTTTGCATTTGACCACCAGAGAATATTGCACCTTCTCTATTAAACTCTCTTGTAACAACTGTATTCAATCCTTCTGGAAGGGTCATTATATAATCATATATGTCAGCAAACTTAAGAGCTTCAACAACTAAATTCATTTCTTCCTCTGTTTCAACTTTTTTAAGTAAGACATTTTCCGCAATACTTACTGAATATACTTCAGGATTTTGGAAAACTGCTCCAACTTTAGTTCTTAAACTTTTGACATTAATATCTTTATAACTTAAATCGTTATATAAAATATTACCATCTTGGATATCGTATAATCTTAGCAATAGTTTTACTAATGTTGTTTTACCAGCACCGTTTGTACCTACTATTGCAATCTTTTCACCTTTCTTAACGTTTAATGATATATCATTTAATACTTTATGATCATCATAGCCAAAAGCAATATTTTTCATTTCTAGTTTTTCAAATTTATCTGGAATTTGTAAACCTTCATTCTTTTCAATATTTGGTTCAATATCTAATATATCAAATGTAACTTTTGCTTCTAGTGAATTCATTTGGATAGCAGATAAAACACTAGTTAAACTAGAAACAATATTTGAAATGGTTGTTGCAGCAACAGTTATTGCCCCAAGAGAAGCTAAATCTTCTGATTCAATCGCCGCAATACATACTATTAATATAATTATCGGATAAATGGAATGAATCATTATTTGTGACAAAACATCTATTATTGCTTTTTTTGATATATATTTTTTATGGTTTTCTACTTTCCTTAACCCAACTTCCATATGTTCATCAATCATAACGTCACTTATGTTAGTTGTCTTAATATCTGGAATTGCATCCTTTACAAAGTATACTCTAGAAATTCCCCATTCTAATCTATTATATTGTCTATCCGCAGTGTTTTTGTCAAATTGAATTTTACTGCTTTTTCTTCTTGCTAGTAAATATAATAATGCTATTCCTAAAGTATATATAATAGCTAAATAATGAATACTCATTACAACACTAAAAATTGTAATCATAGATATAATTTCTCTTATCATGATCATTTGGTTATTAGCTACATCATATATCATTTCAGCACCACCATCAAGGGCTCTAACATAATTATCTAAAAAGTTTGCATCTTGATAAAACGAATAATCTATTGATGATAGTTTTCTAAATAGTGTTGTAGCGTAACTCATTCTGAAATGAGAACTTATATAATACATTAGGAAATCTACTAATAAATTAACTATCTGTAGTCCAATTACAATAGCTACATTTATTAGTATTTTTATAAACACTTCTTCTATTTGTAATCCATCTTCAAAACTTCTTATAATCTCACCAACAATATTAATCGGTATTAAATGTTGTATAACAAAACATATTGTGGTAATTATTTTACCTACTAAGAAAAACGGGTGTTTTTTTATTACAATGCCCAAACACCTAAATGAATATTTTAAATTTTTAAAGCTAAATCTCATAATAATTTTTTCCTCTTTATTTATTGATTATTTCCTATTCTTTAACTATGTCTGCACATTCAATTCTTATTACTTTTTTCAAATCTTCAAGAGAAATTTCAACTTGACAACCAATTTTACCAGCGCTAAACACTATTTTTTCGAAATCATTTGCTGTAAAATGAATGGTTGTTTGGAACTGTTTTTTCATTCCAATAGGGGAACAGCCACCATGAACATAACCTGTTAGGCCTAACAACTCCGCCATTGGAAGCATTTCAACATTCTTTTCACCAACTACTTTTGCGGCTTTTTGAAGGTCTAATTCCATATTAACAGGTACCACAAACACATAATTTTTCTTTGATTTACTAGTTAAAACAAGTGTTTTAAAGACTCTATTTGGATCAATTCCTATAACTTTTGCAACCTCAGAACCAGGAATTGCAACATCTCCATAATAGTAATTATTATAGCTAATTTTGTATTTATCAAGTATTCTCATTACATTAGTTTTGTCTGATGCTGTTTTACTAGCCATTATAAACCACCTCACAATCTCTTCTATTTTAATTATCTATATTAAATTATACATCATTTATTAAATATTTACAATATTATATTATTAACTATATAATATAGAAAAGGAAGCTTAAGCCTCCTTTTATTCCAATTCAAATACTCCAGTATATAATTGATAGTATTGACCTTTTTCTTCTAGTAACATTTCATGTGTTCCACGTTCAATTATTCTACCTTTTTCAAGTACCATGATTACATTTGAATTTCTAATTGTTGATAATCTATGTGCTATCACAAATACAGTTCTACCATGCATTAATGCATCCATTCCGCGTTGAACAATAGCTTCAGTTCTTGTATCTATACTTGAAGTTGCTTCATCTAAAATCATTACTGGCGGATCTGCTACAGCCGCTCTTGCAATTGCAATTAATTGTCTTTGGCCTTGACTTAAGTTGCTACCATTGTTTGTTAATACTGTATTATATCCATCTTTTAATGTATTAATAAATGTATCAGCACCTGATAGTTTTGCGGCAGCGATACATTCTTCATCTGTTGCATCTAATCTACCATATCTAATATTATCAAGTATTGTTCCTGTGAATAAATTTGTATCTTGTAAAACTATACCTAAAGATCTTCTTAAATCACTCTTCTTTATCTTATTAATATTAATCCCATCATATCTAACTTTACCATCAGCAATATCATAGAATCTATTTATTAAGTTTGTAATAGTAGTTTTTCCAGCACCAGTTGCTCCAACAAATGCAATCTTTTGACCTGGATTTGCATATAAACTTATATCATGTAGAACTAACTTTTCTTCATTATAACCAAAATCAACTTCAAACATTTGCACGTCGCCAGCAAGTTTTGTATATGTAAGTGTCCCATCTCTATGAGGATGTCTCCATGCCCATATACCAGTTCTTTCTTTGCATTCAATAATTTCACCATTTTCATATTTAGCATTTACTAGTGTCACATACCCATTATCTACTTCTGGAGTTTCATCTAGTAATTCAAATATTCTATTTGCCCCAGCTAGACCCATTACAATTGAGTTAACTTGGTTAGAGACTTGACTGATATTGCTAGTGAATTGTTTAGTCATATTTAAGAATGCAATAATAACTTCAATACCTAACACAGTTCCAGATAAGCTAAAATTCTTAACTTGATTTAATAATAACACACCACCAATAAAGGCTACAAAAACATATAATACATTTCCAATGTTATTAAGTATCGGCATTAACATATTTGCATATGTATTAGCATTCTTAGATTGCTCATATAATTCATCATTTACTTTATCAAAATTTTCAATACATTCATCTTCATATGTAAATACTTTAATTACTTTTTGTCCATTCATCATTTCTTCAATGAAGCCTTCAGTTTTAGCAATGCTTTTTTGTTGAGCAATAAAGTGTTTTGCACTCTTTCCACCTACTGTTTTTGTAACTAATAATATCGCACATACTCCGCATAATACTACTAATGTTAACCAAACACTATACCATATCATTATAAAGAATACTGTAAGAATTATTGC
>CAZHQU010000132.1:0-5727 GCA_964534245.1 uncultured Coprobacillus sp. | reverse complement strand
AATGTATCTATTTTTATTTTACCATATATATTTAATAAATTAAAGTATATTTTATTTTTGTAATAATTCTTTGGTTAAAATCATATAATATATACATAGTTAATATTGTTGTTTTTGATTATATATTTCTCTTGGAATTTATTTGATTTTATATTATAATATATATACATAATTTATAAAAACATTATAGAAAGGAAGGACAATGAAACAACGTCAAAAGAACACTATACCTGTTATCGAAGAATTTAACGATGACAATATAAAAGTATTTGCTTTAGGTGGACTTGGCGAGGTTGGTAAGAATATGTATGTACTTGAGTGCGAGGATGAAATTATCATCATTGACTCTGGTATTATGTTTGCTGATTCAAACTATGGTGTTGATTATATCATACCTGATTATACTTATTTAATTAAGAATAATCACAAGATCAAAGCTCTTTTCATTACTCATGGTCATGAAGACCACATTGGTGGAATACCTCATTTACTTAATAAGGTTAACATCCCTGTTTTATACGCTTCTGGTCTTGCAATTGATTTAATCAACTCAAAGATATCTGAATATGCAAAATTAAAAGTTGACATCCAACCATTCGATAGTTCATCAATTATTAAATTTAAGCATTTTACTATCTCATTTTTTAGAACTAATCACAGCATTCCTGATTCATATGGTATAGCAATAGAAACAAGACTTGGTTACATCATTCATACTGGTGACTTCAAGTTTGACTTTACTCCTCTTGCTAATCATACTGAATACAATAAAATTACTGAATATGCTACAAAAGGTGTATTATGTCTATTATCTGATAGTACAAATGCTATGGTTGAGAAATTCTCCGTTTCAGAAATGAAAATCGGAGATAGCATTAAATCTATATTTTCTAACATCAAAGGTAGAATTCTTATATCTACATTTGCTTCTAACGTTTATCGTGTTGGGCAAATTGTTGAAGCGAGTGTTGAGTGTGGTAGAAGAGTTATTGTCTATGGTAGAAGTATGGAGAAAACCGTTAAAGTAGCTTTAAAGAATGGATACATCAAAGCTCCTGAGTATACATTTATTTCATCTAATGATTTAAAGAATTATAAAGATGATCAATTAACTATTATTACTACTGGCTCTCAAGGTGAGCCTTTAGCAGCTCTTTCTAGAATTGCTAATGGATCTCATAAACAAGTTCATTTAAAAAAAGGCGATACAATAATATTCTCCTCTTCAGCAATCCCTGGAAATCAAGAAGGCATCAACAGAACTATTAATAGATTATATAAAGCAGGAGCAAATGTAATAGTGAACTCACCACTAACTGATACTCATACATCTGGTCATGCTGGGGAGATAGAACTTCAAATGATGTTATCACTTGCTAAACCTAAATATTTTGTACCTATTCATGGTGAATACTCAATGCAAAAGAAACATATTGATTTAGCTATAGCAACAGGTGTAAAACCTGAAAACTGTTTCTTACTTTCAAATGGTAAAGTATTAACTTTTGGAGATAATAAAGTATTCTCTTTATATTCAGTTAAATCCGGAAACATTTATGTTGATGATGATAATATTGAAATAGAGGGTAGTATAATCAAAGAAAGAAAATTACTAAGTGAAGAAGGAATAGTTGCTGTAATATACTCTGTAAATAAAAATGGTGAGCTAATCACTTCACCAAATATTATTACAAGAGGATTTATTTATGTTAAAAATACTGACGCTATAATGAAAGGTATTAAAGCAAAAAGTGAACAATTGTATAATTCTATTTTAAGGAATAAAGCTGTTACTTCAAGAACTCAAACGTCCAACATTATATCATATGAAGTATCGAATTTTATCCAACTTAAGACTGATAGAAAGCCAATTATTCAAGTCATTTATATGGATTGTTAATTATTAAAGGAGATGAGTATACTCATCTCCTTTTTATAAACAAAATGCCATATAATATGGAAGGTATACGATTTCACCTTCTCTTTTTACATCCCCATTATGCAAGATATATTGCATTCCTATTTTATTATTATACATATTTTTAAATTTCGTTAACGATGATATTGTATACCTATCTGTGGATTTAACTTCTATTGGACACACCTTGTTTCCTCTTCTAATTAAAAAGTCTATTTCTAAAATTGTTTTTTTAGTTTCCTTATCATTTTTCTTGAAATAAAATATATTATGTCCACTTGCTTTTAAACATTGACTAACAACATTCTCTATTATCATTCCTTCATTCACATGCAGTTTATCAAATAATATAGCTTGATATAGTTCATTTTCTAAATAATCTCTATTTTTATAAGCTAAAGATATTAATAAACCTGTATCTCCCATATAGCATTTAAATGACTCCTTGTTTGTTGTTAAATTAAAAGCAACACTAGGTTCATTTACACTTTCTCCAACATTTACAATCATTGCTTTTTCAAGCCATTCTATAGGCGTTGCATATTCTCTTCTCCTCGCACCTTTATCAATATGTGTTAGTACAAATCTCTTATCATGCTTAGATAATTCTGAAGGAATATTTGCCAAAACATTTTTTATTAAGTTTGGATTTTCTTCTTGAGCATCAATGTCATTTTCGTATAAATTTATAATTCCTTGTTTAATAAAATCTACTCTACCAAAATCTTTTGATATTACATATTCACATACAGCTTGAGGCATCCCCCCAACTAACATATATTCTCTAAATCTTTTCATTATTTCTTTATTTAATGTCCCTAAAGGTTTTACTTTATTAAAATGATCCTTTATTATATCAACTGTAAAATCATCATTTAAAGCCCACATAAATTCTTCAAAATCCATCGGTAGTACTTCAACAGTATATTCCTCTGAGGGAATTAATATTTTTTTACTTTTCTTTGTTATGGTTGCTAATGAACCTGTTTCGATATAGTCATAACGTTTATCTTCCAAAAGTGTTTTTAATGCCTGTCTTGCCTCTGGAAATAATTGTATTTCATCTAGTATTATTAATGACTCTCTTTGATATAATCTTGTTTTATAAAACAATTGTAGTTTATTAAATAATGTATCCAAATCTTCTAATGAATCTATGAATAAATCTTTAATATCTTGTGGAGCTTTATCAAATCTAACTTCAATATATGATTTATACTCATTTTTACCCATAGATAATGCAAGAGTTGATTTTCCTACTCGTCTTGCTCCTTTTAAAAATAAAGCATAATTAGGGGCATATTTATTTTTCCATTCTAACATCTTTGTGTATACTTTTCTCTTAAATTCTATTTCCATAAATTCACCTTTTATTTTTACTCTCTCATAAATATATTATACCATATGTATTAAAAGTATGCAAGAAGTTTTCACGATTGCGCCATATTTTTTAAGTGCATTTTTCACGATTGCGCTATGTTTTTTAAGTGCATTTTTCACGATTGCGAAATTATGATTATTAATTATTATCTTAAAATTATCTTTTCTTGAATTTATTTCTTAAATAATATATAATATTATTAAGGTGATTAAATATGGATATTAAAAGTTTTGAAAGTTTAATTAAAGATTATTCTCATGAAGTAACTATACTATCTCAAACTTCCAGCTTCATTTATAATTATTTTGAAGATATTAGTTGGGCTGGTTTTTATCTTGTTGAAGGGGATAGTTTATACTTAGGTCCTTTTAACGGAAAACCTGCTTGTACATATATTCCTTTTTCAAAAGGTGTTTGCGGGGGATGTGCTACACGTAAAGAGGTTATTGTTGTTAGTGATGTGCATAAGTTTTCTGGTCACATTGCTTGTGATGAAGGTGCTAACTCTGAGATTGTTTTACCAATCTTTGTTAATAACGAACTATATGCTGTTTTAGATATTGATAGTTATAAGTTTGACAGATTTGAAAAAGATAAAGATATGTTTATTAGTATTGCAAATATTGTTTCTAATGAACTCAATAAAATAATTAAGTAGGTACAATTTATGATTTGTCCAAAATGTAAGGAACTGCTTTTTAAGGAAAACAATACTTATAAGTGTAAGAATAATCATTCTTATGATATATCTAAATATGGTTATGTTAACTTACTTTTATCTAAAACTAATTGTGGGGATCCAATAGAATCTATTAAATCTAGAAATAAGTTTTTAAATAAACATTATTATAGTAAACTTGCATATGCTATTAAAGATATATTAAAGTGTTATAATATTAACACACTACTTGACTGTGGATGTGGAACTGGGTACTATTCTTCTCACTTTAAAGACGATTATAATATTGTTGGTATTGATATATCTAAAGATGCTATTCTGTATGCCTCTAAAAGGGATAAGAAATCAACATATATCGTAGCATCTTCATCGAGTATTCCTATTGAAGCAAATTTCTTTGATGCAACATATATAGTATTTGCTCCGTTATTTGAAGAAGAACTTTTTAGAGTTTTAAAAGATAATAGTATATTTATACTGGTATCACCTAATGTAAAGCATCTATATGAAATTAAAGCTAGTGTTTATGATAATCCTTATTATAATGAACCAGAAGAATTAAATCTAACTCATTTCACTAAAATATCTTCTAATTATCTAACATATATAGAAACTATGAACAATGAAGATATTATTGATTTAGTTGGTATGACTCCATACTTTTATAAAACTAGTAAATCAAATTTGTCTAAACTTGAAAGAATTGATAAACTTGATGTTACGATTGATTTTAAAATTGATGTATACAAAAAAAATGGGCTAAATTAGGCCCATTTTATTTTACCATTTTTATTAACTATTCTTCATAATTAATCTTTTCTTTAAACATTCTAAATATTTCTCTTGTTAACATTGCATCTTCGAATGCATCATGTTGTTGTGGTTCCATTGGCATCATACTCATCTCTTCATATGTTTGGAATAATCCCATTTCATCTTTTAGGTTATAATAGTTTTTCATAACTTGCATTAAGTTGATATGGTGTTTTCTAATGTCTAATGGTTTTACTTTATTAATTGTAAACGATTGTTCAATAGTTAGAATGTCGCTTCTTCCCCATGCATACACTTTTGGTTTGTACTTTTTCATGCATTCTTTTAATAATTCATAGAATTCTTTATATGTACATGCATTATCAAAGTCAACACGTTTTAGGGATAAAAACTTTAATGTTCGAGAATTTATGTTATATGGTTTTGATGGTTTCACTAGCGAACTTGCTTCAAAAACTATCTCACCTTTTTTGTTCTCTATTATTATTCCATATTGTATTATTTCTTGAACATGTGGCATTGATTGATAATAAGCAGGCATAGTGAACTCTAAATCAATAAACATTTTATAATGAGGTTTGTTTATTAGTTCTTTTACACCATTTCTTATTAATTGCATATCAAAGAATATATTTCTTTTCTTTGCTCTTAAGTGGTAAGATGGTTGTACAATTCGATGGAATTGGGTTACTTCATGTACAGCAAATCTTCCAGCAATTCTTTTCTTTTCATTTACCTCTACAAATAAGTATGGTTTATCAAAAAAATAAGGGCCAAATTCTTTAAAATCTTTTCTTTGAAAGTATAAATACATATGCTGTGAACCACATTCTAAAATTACAATTCTTTCTTTTGGTATTGTATCTATTACTTTTCCATGTACTTTCATTTTATTTTCCTATATTAATTTTTTATATTAAATATATTTAATAAATACTTTGATTATTTAATTGATAATTCACCAATTTTAATCAA